>JAMPGS010000141.1 GCA_023663815.1 Clostridium sp. | reverse complement strand
CCATCGCTTCCGGCAACTCTTTATGTGCCTATGCCGCCGAAGTTGTAAACGACTATCAGGCCGCCGCCGAGGAACGCAAATCCCTCCCTATTCAAACCAACGAAATTGAAAACTGGCCTGCCGGGCCGGCTATCGGTGCGGAATCAGCCATTCTTTTAGAAGCCAACACCGGCATTATTCTCTATGCCAAAAATATTGACGAAAAACTGTATCCGGCCAGCACTACTAAGCTAATGACCTGCCTTCTCGCCGCTGAAAACTGTAAAATGAACGAGATAGTCACTTTTTCCCATGACGCTGTTTTTAGTATTGAGCTGGGCAGCTCCAATATTGGTATCGACGAAAACGAGGCTATGCCCATGGAAGAATGTCTTTACGGTATTCTGTCGGCCTCCGCTAACGAGGTAGCCAACGCCGTGGCGGAGCATATTGCCGGAAGCACGGAGGCCTTTGCTAAAATGATGAATGAAAAAGCGGCCGAGCTGGGCTGCAAGAACACCCATTTTGTCAATGCCCACGGGCTTCACGACGAAAACCACTACACCTCCGCTTACGATTTGGCCGTCATTGCAAAAGCCTTTTTTCAAAACGAGCTGCTTTCCAGAATCGGAAATACAGCCTCTCATCACTTTGAACCTACGGATACTCAGCCGGACGATTTTTATTCAAGAAATAAGCACAAGCTGATTACCGGGGAAATTCCCTATGAGGGCATCAAGGGTGGAAAAACCGGTTTTACCAGCAACTCAAGGCAGACCCTTGTCACCTGCGCCGAGCAGGGCGGCATGAAACTTATCTGCGTGGTGATGAAGGAGGAGTCTCCCGAACAGTTTTACGATACCATTAAATTGTTCGATTACGGCTTTACAAATTTTTCCATTGTCAATGTAAAAGAAAACGAAACAAATTATTCCATACAAAACGCAGCCTTTTTTAATATCTCCAACGATATTTTCGGCAACTCCGACCCTATTCTTGCCCTAAACCCGGACAGCTATTTGATTATGCCGAAAACCGCCATGTTTGACGAGCTGGACTCCCATATTTCCTATGATACCGCTGAACCAAATCAGGTGGCCGTTATCGATTACTATTATCACGATTCCTATGTGGGAACCGCTACGGTAGATTTAGCGGGGGAAGCTCTTTCTTCCTATGAATTCACCGACGCGGCGCCTTTGCCGGAAGAAAATCAAAAAGAAGAACCAAACACCATTATTGTCAATATTAAAACGATATTGATTGCCGTTCTGTCCATAGCTGCCCTGCTGATTGCCGTCTGCGTGGCCCGCTCCTTTGTCCGCAATTACAATTTCCTTAGCAGAAACAAAATTGCGGGAAAAAGAGGAAAGAGATGGTGGAGAAGAAGGAGGAAGGACGGCCCCGACTTTTCCTCTTCCCGGTTTGACAATTTCAAGTTTTAAACTTTATAATTTGTTTTTTTCTTTCCGGCCTGCGTTTTTTTCTGAATAATCGCCTGACTTTCTTCTTCCGATATAAATTTAGAAGTTTTTACTACATACACGTTATCGTTTTCCGATTTGCGGATTCTAATTTTGGACTTCATATAGCCGTGAACCGGGCAAAAGGAAATACTGTAATAATTTTTTCCGTTGGGCGAAAACCAACGGACTTTTTTTCGGAGGTTTTTATGGCATAAATAACACTTGGTGCTGACAACTTCCCTGTCCTCGAAAGCCTTATTCTTATCCGAAAATTCTCTGGAAATATATTTCATATAGTCATGAAACATAACGTGTATTTCTTCCTGACGGGTTTTTGGCAAAATATAAGTGTCTATAGAGTAATTTTCCAAAATCTCTTTCCTGAGATTTGAAAATACTCTCGCCGTGTAATAAGCGTCGCTGTAAGCTCTGTGAAAGGGCACGTCCTTTTCTATTTTTAAAAAATCAATGGCATACTCCAAGCTCCGCCTGCTTTTTTTATCCTCATAGGCGATGCTGAACAGCTTTTGCACGTCCAAAAATCGGATAGGCGCGTCCCCAAGAGGCGGCATTTGATAGTAATGCATATTTCTCTGCAGCTCGTATAAATCAAGGGGCCCCCATGTGCAAAAGACATAATCCTCCCCGCACCATGAAAGAAATCCCTCCGCCGCCTCTTTAAAAGGCCGCCCTTTCTGCAAATCCTTCATGCCAAGATGTATTAAATCTCCCGTAAATTTATGCATATGATGATAGACCGACGGCTTCACTAGCTGATTATATTTATCCGTCATCATCCTGTCGCCGTTTAACTTTACCGCGCCGATATCCACAATCTCAAAAGGAATTTTCTTTGATTCCGGTTCTTTTCCGGTATCACTTTGATTCCACTCCAAATCCAGTACAATATAATTCATTCGATACACTTCCTACAATTAAATTATTTGATTCTTTTAGAAGAGCATGATACTATATTATCATTGCGGACCGCAACTGTAAACTTATCCGAAAGGCTTATTATGAAAACCGGAAATTTTAAAAAATTTTTATCCTATTATAAACCTTATAAAAAAATATTCGCGGCGGACATGTTTTTTGCCTGCCTTGGAGCCGCCGTCACTTTGATTATCCCCCTGATTATCCGTTATATTACAAACGACGTTATTTACCGAAGCGCGGAGGAATCCTTAAGGATTATCTTGTATTTAACCGGCATTATGGCGGTTTTAATTATTTTAGAATTTTACTGCAATTACTTCATTGCCTATTACGGCCATATTATGGGCGCAAAAATGGAGTACAACATGCGAAATGAAATTTTCGCCCACTATCAGAAGCTTTCCTTCAGCTTTTTTGATAATCAAAAGGTTGGGCAGCTAATGAGCCGTGTCACCAACGACCTGTTTGAAATCAGCGAGCTGTTTCATCACGGACCTGAGGACATTGTTATTTCCATTATTAAGCTTATCGGCTCTTTTTCCATTCTTCTTTCCATCAATTGGCGGCTGGCTCTGGTGGCTTTCGCCATTGTGCCCGTAATGCTGGCGTACGCATTTTATTTTAACATTAAAATGAAACGGGCTTTTGTAAAAAACAGGGCCAGAATTGCCGATATCAACGCTCAGATAGAGGACAATCTTTCTGGAATCCGCGTCGTAAAATCCTTTGCCAACGAAGAAATAGAAATGGATAAATTTAAGGTGGGGAACGACCGCTTTGTGGAAAGCAAAAAAGAAAGCTACCGGTACATGGGGCTTTATCATTCCGGGCTTACGGCCTTCACCACATTTATCAGCGTGATTGTCATCGCCATAGGCGCTGTTTTTATCACCACAGATATTATTTCTATCACGGATTTAATTACCTTTTTGCTTTACATTAACAACTTTACGGAGCCTATTAAAAAGCTTATCAATTTTACGGAGCAATTCCAAAACGGCGCGTCAGGTTACACGCGTTTTCTGGAAATCCTTGACATTCACCCTGATATTGTGGATAAGCCAAACGCCAAAAAGCTTATAAAGGCTAAAGGGGACATTGCTTTTGAGAACGTTTCTTTCCATTATGAGGAACATTCTGAAACGGTACTTTCCAATTTAAATCTTCGTGTGAAAGCTGGGGAATACATCGCGCTGGTAGGAACCTCCGGGGTGGGAAAATCCACCCTTTGCAGCCTGATTCCAAGGTTTTACGACGTCTCCTCCGGCCGTATTCTCATCGATAATACCGATGTTCGGGACTACACTCTAAAAAGCCTTCGGGATAATATCGGCATTGTACAGCAGGACGTTTATCTTTTTACCGGGAGCGTCATGGACAATATCCGCTATGGAAATCCCGCCGCCGCCGATGCGGAAATCGTTGCCGCCGCCCAAAACGCCAACGCCCATGAATTTATCATGAATCTGCCGGAGGGGTATGATACCAATATCGGCCAGCGGGGCGTAAAACTTTCCGGCGGCCAAAAACAGCGGCTTTCCATTGCCAGAGTTTTTTTGAAAAATCCACCTATCCTGATTTTTGATGAGGCCACTTCGGCCCTTGACAATGAAAGCGAAAAGGTGGTTCAGGAATCCCTAGAAAAGCTGGCAAAAAACCGCACTACCTTTGTGATTGCCCATAGGCTCTCCACTATCCGCAACGCGGAAAAAATATTGGTGCTTTCTGAAAACGGCATCGCAGAAAGCGGAAGCCATGAGGAGCTTCTTGCTAAAAATGGGATTTATGCGGAGCTTTATAATATGCAGTTTAAGGCGAGGATAAATTGATAAATGTTGATAGTATATCACATTTGCTTATACTGAATTTATTTGAGCATAGGCAAGCAAGGCAGACCACCGAAACCTATCCTATTGACGGCAACTGCTTTTTATCTGCAAAAGCACAAAAACTCCGCCCAGCGCGCATAATCCGCCGCCAAACAAAAACGTGCCAAAAAGGCTTTTCTCCGCCAGCATACCGAAAACTATATTTGTCCCTGCGCCGACGCTGTCAATTATCACAGCGTTGATACTCAAGGCCGTAGCCCTGTTTTCCGCCTGTATCTGCTCATTTTGAAACTCCGTCTGCAGCGGCTGAAATAGACTAAAGGAAATCCGCAACACCAATATTCCCAAAACGGACAGCCATGCGCTGTCTGTAAAAGCCAGCAAAATACAGGACAAACCTGCCAGAGTATACAAAAAAACCGCAAGCCGGAACTTTCCCAATACTTTTGTCAATTTAAAGGACCATGTACCGCATAGTCCCGCAACAGTCACAAAAATATAAATATATCCCATAGCGGCAGAGCTAAGTCCGCATTTTTCATATTGAAGCTGATTTAAAAATACGGTAATCGTCTGATGCGTTTCATTTAACAGGGCAATTCCTATCAAAAACAAAATTAAATTCTTATTTTTCATTATCTGCTTGATAGGCAGCAGCATACTTTGAACGCCGGAAGCTTCTGTCTTTTCTTTCTTTACTTCCGCAAGCCCAAAAGATAACAAAGCGGCGATGCCATAACTTACAACCGTCAAAAAACCTGCAAGCTGATAATTATTTCCAATAAACACTGAAAATAAAAGAGAAGCAAACAAAAGCCCCGCCATGCCTAGACTGTTATAGATTCCAAATACCCGCTGGCTTTCCCCCTCTTTACAGGAAAGATAAAGAAACGCCGTATCCACACCGGATAATCCTGCAATAACAACGCTGAGCATCACCCGCTCCAAAAGAAATCCTAAAAAGCCCGATGCCTGCCAAAACACAATTTTAGAAACAAAATAAAGCGCGCAACAAAACAAAATCGTGTTCTTATACCCGATTTTATCCGCAATCACTCCCCAAGGAAACTCCAGAACAAGACATAAAATAAGAGAAATGCTTTCAATAACCGTAATCTGCAAAACAGAAACGCCCTGCGCCTGCCGGTACAGCGTGGCGACAGGCCCGTAAAACACCATGCCCTGCAAAAGCGCAATGGCGTACATAAGATATATATTTTTATTTTTCATGAGAAATAATCATCCTTTCCTTATTTAAATATAGCAAAACCAGCCAGCTTATATGAAAGCTCGCCATAAAAATTTACACACTTTACTTGACAAACCCTGAAAGCTGGTTTTATATAGTTATCCTTTTTACGCAACAACAAAAATTTTTCAATTGCTGCAATTTGCTGTATTTAAATTGGAAAATGCATAGACTAATACCTCTCAATTGTAATCAAAATATTATAATATAGATAATACGCAACATGAATAATGTATCGTCTTTTTTATCAAAATATTTAATGCTAAAAAATTAATCTTTAAAACTTACACATTTTACTTGATAAGCCCCAAATATAAAGTAAAAACCGAATAGAGTAAAACAAACTTACTCCACCCATCTCACCACATCCCCCTTTCCAATCTCCTTATCGGAAGAAACTATAATCTCACTATTCTCATCAAGAGCCCCCGTCTCGATTGCAGCCCAGTTTTCATTTTGGTCTAAGACCTTTACATTGACCTCCTCTACATAATACTCCTCGCCTAAAATCCCGTCCCGCTTCTTTAGTACGTAGACAAAGGTTTTATTTTCCACTTTGTAAACAGCCAGCGGCGAAATGCAGTACCGATACTTTTCCCCTCGCTCCGTGCGGGTCAAAACTCCAGAAAGGCCGGGCGTCCATTTTCCGTTTCCCTCTTCCCCTGACAAACTAATAAAAGTCTCAAAGCTTCCGGGAATTGTCTGGCTTTCGGAAATATAATCGACTGTCACATCTATTTTCCTGCCGCTTCCGTCAAGCTTAATAACGGCGTCATCCCCATACCCTACATATTTTCGCTGCTCCTTGTCCAATACTACCTTGAACTGGCAGGGAATATTATCATCCGTCAGCATAACAGACGCCGAATCCGGCGTCCTGCTGCCTGCCTCCACGTAAATTTCGGTAATTATTCCCGCTGTTTTCGCAGCTACAATTCCCTCCTGATTTAAAACCTCCTGATAGGAAGTCAAATCTAACTGCAAAAGATTGATTTCTTCTCTGGCAACTTCAACGGAAGAATCTACATTTTCCGGCAAAAGAGTATCCTCCACAGCCCTTTGCGCGTTTTTCATTGCGTTGTCGCGCTCCTGCTTTGCGTCTGCCTCCGCATAAGCGGCGTTTTTCAAGGCTTCCTGAAGCCGGCGGCGTTCTTCCTCTCCTAATCCGCCCATTCGCTGCTCTATTTCCTCCTCCGTAAGCCCGTCGATGTCCCCATAAATAGCGTCCTCCAAATCCTCCATGGCCTCGGCATACTGCTGCGCCGCCCTTCCAACTTCCGTATCCTTTTGTCTGGCGGCGGCATCGTAATCCTCCCGCGCTCTCTTTTCGTCCAGCTCTTTTTTTTGTCTTGCAATCTCCTCATTCTCCAAAGCTGCGTTTATCTGCAATTGGAGCTTGCTGATTTGAGACTGTTTTTCTCTCATAATTTCCTTTAAATCCGCTAAATCAATCTGAAAAAGCTCATCTCCTTCCTCTACTCTATCGCCAATATGAGCAAAAACCTCCTCCACCCTAAGTCCTCCAAGAACATTAACCGCCTGTCTGCCGCCCTCCACCACAATGCCGTCCGCTTCCACTATATGCTCGATGTACTTTTCCTCCAATGAAGCGGTACTCACCACGGGAAGCTTTGTAGTGTAATAGCTCTTCGATATCACCGTGCAAAGCCACATAAACCCGATAAATATTATAAAACCTGACAATATCTTCTTTTTCAATGTTTTCCCCTCATTTCTGCATTGCTTTTATGGCTCAACTCTCTAAACTCATATGCACAACCATAATATTTACAAAATTTATGTATACAACATAAACATGAACTCTTTGAAATTTTCTCTCTTCCTCCAGCCTTCACTCTTTTAATCCCGAATAAATAATTCCCTGCTCCAAATAATCCTGCCCTAAGACAAACACAAAAGCCGCAGGTACCAGCGTAATAATTGAGGCGCAAAAGGCAAATCCCGCCCTGTCCCAAGTAATCTCCGGTAAATACAAAGACAAAGGCCATAACGCCTTATCGTCCAGAAAAGCCATAGGCTGCTCCATCATGTTCCAGTATTCCAAAAATCCCAGAACCAAGGCCGACAAAATTCCGCTTTTTCCAAGAGGAAGCCCTATTTTAAAAAATAAGAATATTTCCGTCGCCCCGTCCACCCTTGCCGCCTCAAGCAGCTGCATGGGAATTCTCCGAAATCCCCCGTAGCATAAAAAAACGGGAAAGGTGGAAAATACTGCCGGTAAGATAACGGCCTGTTGAGTATTTAACATGGAAAGATTGTTCAAAACCAAATAGCTGGAAAGCATCGTCACCTGAAAGGGTAAAAGCATCAACACCACATAAAGGGTAAAAAGCAGTTTTCCAAAGCGAAGCTGATATACGGAAAACGCCCACGCCGCAGGTAACCCCACCAAAAGCTGCCCTACAAGGATACATATTACCATTTTCATGGAATTCCAAAACAGCACAAAAAACTGCGGAGATAAAAAAAGCAGCTTTTTATAATTGGCAAAGGACGGATAATCCGGCACCAGCCGCCAGCCGATAAAAGAAAACGTGTCTTTTATTCCGCCTTCCTGAAAAATCGGCTTGAGAAGCTCTTCCAGCTCATACTGATCCATCACCGATCCGGTGATAAGCAAAATCACTGGAAGAATCACCAAAATTCCGGGCAAAAGCAGCAGGATTAGAGATAAGTCTTTTTTTATTTCCCCAGCTATCTTTGAATTTAATCTTATTTTTATCCCGTTTTTCATAGACAA
>JAMPGS010000140.1 GCA_023663815.1 Clostridium sp. | reverse complement strand
AGAAAAGACCTTGGTGAATTTGCACTGGATTTTGCGTATTGTGCAAAATTTTTAAAAATTGATATTGACATTTCTGGCAGGAAATGTTAATCTATTTTAGCATGTAATTCATGCGAATGGAAGAAGCAGAGTATCCACTCTCACCCTGCGGCGATTGGGCTTGCAGGCGTTCATATTCCAATAAGGCAGTAAGCCGATATTTCAAATTGCTTATTTTCTTGTTTTATTGTTTGCACATAAAACAGTAAAACTAGAAAATAAAAGCAGATGTTGGAGAAAATGTCATGGGAATGAAGATTTAAGTGGATAGCTATGCTGTCCATTTTTCTTTTTATGCACAGGATGCAAAAAGAAATTTGTTGCTGGCACAACGCGCGGCGGGTAGAGAGAAAAACTACCCGATTGCACAGATTGCGCGGTAAGCAGAACAAAAAAGCTTTTCTGCTTAATTGCACAAAACCGCACAAAGAAACATGCAGCCAAAGCAACGACATTCCGCGCAGGATCAGGGTGAAAGCCCTTTCCACTCATTTATAAGTATTTAACTTATGCAGGGAGGACACAGCCATTAGCGATTTATTCATTAACGAACAGATTAGGGACAAGGAAGTACGTGTGATAGGAGAGGACGGCGCACAGCTTGGAATCATGTCGTCGAGAGAAGCCATGCAGTTGGCGGAGGAGGCGGGAGTCGATTTGGTTAAGATTGCCCCTACGGCAAAGCCGCCGGTTTGTAAGCTGGTTGACTATGGTAAGTATAAGTACGAGCAGACCCGAAAAGAAAAAGAGGCAAAGAAAAAGCAAAGAGTGATTGAGATTAAGGAAATCCGTTTATCTCCAAACATCGATACCAATGATCTCAACACAAAGGTAAATGCGGCGAGGAAATTCTTAACGAAAGGCGACCGGGTAAAGGTAACGCTTAGATTCCGCGGACGTGAGATGGCGCATATGGCAAACAGCAAACATATTTTGGATGATTTTGCGCAGGCCTTGTCCGATATATGCGTTATGGAAAAGCCCCCCAAGGTGGAGGGGAGAAGTATGACAATGTTTTTAACTGAAAAGCGATAGCCTGCCAGTTAAAATAGATGGTGGAAAGTAGCTTTCCATCGGCAGAAACAAAATGAATGTACAGGAGGAAATAGTTATGCCCAAAATGAAAACAAGCAAGTCTGCTGCAAAGCGTTTTAAAGCTACAGGTACAGGTAAATTAAAAAGGAGCAAGGCGTACAAGAGCCATATCTTAACCAAAAAGACAACCAAGAGGAAGAGGAACTTAAGAAAACCCGCAATGACAGACGAAACTAATGTAAAGAACATGAAGAAGATTTTACCTTATTTATAAGATAAGTCAGGAAAGTCATAAGGAGGATATAAGAGATGGCTAGAATAAAAGGCGGTATGAATGCCAGAAGAAAACACAATAGAGTATTAAAGCTTGCGAAGGGCTACAGAGGCGCCAGAAGCAAACAGTATAGAATTGCAAAGCAGTCCGTAATGAGAGCGCTTGCTTCTTCTTATGCGGGACGCAAGCAGAGAAAACGCCAGTTCAGACGGCTTTGGATTGCGCGTATCAATGCGGCCGCTAGAATGAACGGTTTGTCCTACAGCAAATTTATGTACGGGCTTAAGCTTGCGGGAGTTGAGATTAATAGAAAGATGCTTGCAGAGCTGGCGGTCAATGACGCGGAAGGCTTTAAGACGCTTGCGGAGCTCGCCAAGAGCAAAATTGAACAGGCATAAAGTAAAATGCAAAAGACCTTATTAAAATTGATAAGGTCTTTTTATTACAATAAACTGCTTCATAGGGCATGTCAATGTGTATTGCAGTAAATTTTTCATGGAACATGACAGTGTTTGTTGCAATAGGTTACTTGCGAAGTAAGTAGTATTTGGTGTTTGAGGAGGATATATGCGAACGCTTGAAAATTTAAAACCGGAAAATGTTTTTTACTTTTTTGAGGAGATATGCAAAATTCCTCACGGCTCAGGAAATACAAGGCAGATAAGCAATTATCTGGCGAGCTTTGCGAAGGAGCGGGGATTAGAGCATTATCAGGACGAGCTGGGAAATGTCATCATCATCAAGGAGGCTTCGGCGGGATATGAAGAGCATGAACCCGTGATGCTTCAGGGGCACATGGATATGGTGGCGGTGAAGCGGCCGGAAAATCCTGCGGATATGCGAAAGGACGGTCTGAAGCTGGTGGTGGACGGGGGCAGGCTGTTTGCGGAAGGAACCAGTCTTGGCGGCGACGACGGCATTGCCGTGGCCTATGGACTTGCGCTTTTGGATGGAGATTATCGGCATCCGAGGATTGAGCTTGTGGTGACGGTGGATGAGGAAGTGGGAATGGACGGAGCGAGGGCTCTTGACGTTACGCCCCTTAAATCAAAAAGGCTGATTAATTTGGATTCCGAGGAGGAGGGCTTCTTTCTTGCGGGCTGCGCCGGGGGAGCCAGAGTTAATATGACGCTTTCCGGAGGTACAATCAAGAAAAAAGGAACGCTCTGTGAGCTTCATGTGGGCGGTTTAAAGGGAGGTCATTCCGGCGGGGAGATACACAAGGAGAGAGGAAACGCTGTCTGTATTTTGGGAAGGGCGCTTCGCAGGCTGAACGGAGAGATGGGCGTATTCATTAGCTCTTTGGAGGGAGGCGTTGCGGACAATGCAATTCCCACCGACGCGAGAGCTGTGCTTTTGCTTACGGAAGAAAAAATGGCAGAAACTATTTGCAAAGAGCTGAACAAAGAATTGAAGGAAGAGCTTGCGGACAAGGACGAAGGAGTGGCAATTGAAATTACTTTCATGAGCGGCGGCGAGGCGGAAGTGATGGAGGAGACGGCAGGCGGAAAGGCAATCGCCCTTTTGAACGCGCTTCCACACGGCGTGGAGGCTATGAGCTTTGCCATGCCGGGATTGGTTGAAACTTCGTTGAATCCGGGCCTTTTATCCTTAGAAAAAACAGAAGGGCGGGCCAAGGTAAGCTTAGGCATATCCGTGAGGAGCTCTGTAGACAGCGCAAAAGGGGCTTTGATTGAAAGGCTTAAAAGTCTAGCGGAGCTGTCGGGAGCCGAAACGGAAGTGACGGGGGATTATCCCGGCTGGGCTTACAAAAAAGAGTCGCCCCTTAGAGATAAGATGGAGGAGGTTTACGAAGCGTTATATCAGAAAAAGCCGGTGGTTCAAGCGATTCATGCAGGCGTAGAGTGCGGTCTTTTGGCGCACAAAATACCGGGGCTTGACTGCGTATCCATAGGGCCGGATATGAAAAATATCCACACTTTCGAGGAGGAGCTCTCCATCTCATCGACGGGAAGAATGTGGGAATATCTCTTGAAGCTTTTAGAGACTTTGTAAATAAATATTCTGCGGCAGGCATCAAATATCAGCAAACAGCCATTTCTCCGCTGTCCGCAAGAATAAAGAAGGGAAGGCTATGAATTTAAACAAAAAGAACATAAGAAAAATCAGAGGACTTATTCTATTTGCCGCTTTGGTGATCCTGGGGCTTATGAAATTTGACGTGCTTTGCACAGCCGTGATGTTTGTAATCGGTATTTTGCGGCCCTTTATCGTGGGAGGGATGGTTGCCTTTGTAATCAATCTGCCTATGCGCTTTTTTGAATCGAAGATTTTCCGAAACGGGAATCTGAAAGGCAAGGTGGGAAAATATTTAAATAAGGGCAGCCGCGGGCTCAGCATGTTGATGGCGTATTTGTCGGTGATTTTGGCGATTACGCTGGTGGTGGTGACGGTGATTCCCCAGATAGTGGGGACGGTTCGGGAGCTGGCAA
This sequence comes from Clostridium sp., assembly GCA_023663815.1. Classification (GTDB taxonomy): domain Bacteria; phylum Bacillota; class Clostridia; order Lachnospirales; family Lachnospiraceae; genus Suilimivivens. The sequence continues at coordinate 4,492 of JAMPGS010000140.1, read as the reverse complement.
GGGAAATACCTGTGTTTTGGAGCGGCCTTATCAAAGAGCTTGAGGTGATTTTTGCCGCTAATCCTGAATTGATGCAGCAGCTAAACAGCATTGAAAAGCTTGAAATCGACTGGCAGGGAATGATAAACACGGTGATAGGGTTTTTGCAAAACGGCATGGGAAGCATGTTAAATTCCACTGTTTCGGTGGCCGGAAGCATTATCAACAGCACGGTAAATTTTTTCATTGCGCTGATTTTTTCTATTTATATTCTTGCCCAAAAGGAAAAGCTGGGCGGCCAGTTCAGGCGGCTTTTAAAGGCCTATGCCAGTTCCAAGGCCTATGAGAGCGTTATGAAGGTGGCAGGGCTTTTGAATCGGAATTTTGGCAATTTTATCACAGGGCAATGTACGGAAGCGGTGATTTTAGGATTAATGTTCATCATAACCATGACGATTTTCCGGTTTGATTATGCGGTGATGATTGGCGTATTGATTGCCTTTACGGCGCTGATTCCCATTGTGGGAGCGTTTATCGGCTGCTTTGTGGGAGCCTTTTTGATGCTGGTGGACGACCCGGTAAAGGCTTTTTGGTTTGTGATTTTGTTTATTGTCCTTCAGCAGATAGAAGGAAATTTGATTTATCCCCATGTGGTGGGGAATTCCGTGGGGCTCCCCTCCATTTGGGTGCTTGCGGCGGTCACCGTCGGCGGCAGCTTGATGGGCGTTCTTGGAATGTTGATTTTTATTCCCTTATTGTCCACGGTGTACGCGCTATTGCGGGAGGACGTAAATAGGAAAAATTATAATGGTGACAGCGGCGGCGGGCCTGCGCAGGCCCCAGAAAAATAGAATCATAGTATAAAAGTGCAAAAAAATCCGCGGCTTGTCAGACTTTTACTGAGCATTTTTCATAAAAATTTGACTTTTACATATCCCTATGGTATGATTGTAGCGTAATTTTGACATGAGCCATAAAAGGATGCTGTGAAAATGAATTTTCACAGGCAGTTTATACGGACGCCTAAATTTGCAAACGCTGGCGGCGTGGAGGATATTTATGAGGCATGATTTAGTATATATATACTGCGGGGACGGTCATGGAAAGTCAACGGCTGCGCTGGGCAGGGCGGTAGCGATGGCGGCTCAGGGAAAGAGCGTCGTAATCATCAGCTTCCTAAAAGGGAAGGGCGTTTTGAGCGATGGTTACATGAGCAGGCTGGAGCCGGAAATTAAGATTTTCCATTTTGAGAAATCCGACATGAATTTCGACCAGCTTGACAGCGAGAAGCAGATGGAAGAGACAATTAACATCAAAAACGGCATTAATTTTGCAAAAAAGGTTCTCTGTACCGGAGAATGTGATTTGCTGGTGTTGGACGAGATGCTTGGCCTGATAGATAACGGCATTATCACTGTGGACGACTTAAAACGCCTTTTGGAGACGCGGGACGAGGAAACCGAGATTGTGCTAACCGGCAATTATTTCAACGAGGAAATCTGCGGTCTGGCCGACGTGATATCGAAGTTTGAGACTATCAAGGTAAAAAAGCCTGAATAAAACAGCGCGGGGCATTTTTTGCAAGATTATCGGCATTAAATCACAGCATCTGTGCGTTGACAGCTATAGTAAGGAATGTTATGATATTTTCAGGTAAACAATTTCATAAAATAAAGAGGTAGAGGTTGCGTGTTTTATGAGTAGCTTTTCGGATGTGGCGGGCGCAGAGGAAGAAAAGTAAAAGGAAAGGACGCCGAAAGAATCAGATTCCCTGCAATCGGATTCTTGGGCATACGGTGAAGAACCGTATGACTGTCATCAGGCCGTTAAATCGTCTGCAAGCGTGCGGTTTTGGCTGCGAGGTTGTTCACTGATGGGGCGCTATCCGATGAAACATATTAAAATCAGTCGGTGTGCGTTACGTACACCGATTTTCGCGTGCGGAAATTTTAAGGAGGAGAGAGTATGGCAGTTTTTACAGGAGCGGGTGTTGCGATTGTCACACCTTTTAAGGAAAACGGAGAAGTGAATTATGAAAAGTTCGGGGAGCTGATTGAGTATCAGATTGCAGGGGGGACGGACGCGATTATCGTGTGCGGGACCACGGGGGAATCCTCCACGCTGGACCATGAGGAGCACCTGAGCGTGATTAAATACTGCATTGAAAAGGTAGCGGGCCGTATTCCCGTGGTGGCGGGAACAGGCTCTAACTGCACAGATACCGCGGTTTATCTTTCAACGGAAGCGGAAAAATACGGCGCGGACGCCCTGCTTTTGGTGACGCCCTACTATAATAAAGCAACTCAAAACGGGCTTTACAAGCACTATAAGACCGTTGCGGATTCCGTGAAGCTTCCCTGTATTCTCTACAACGTGCCCAGCCGCACGGGCTGCAATATTGCGCCGGAGACGGCTGTTCGGCTTTGCACCGAAGTGGAAAATATTGTGGGCATCAAGGAAGCAAGCGGAAATATCAGCCAGATTGCAAAGCTGATGGCCCTTGCAGATGGAAAAGTGGATTTGTATTCCGGCAACGACGACCAGATTGTGCCGCTTTTGGCGCTGGGAGCAAAAGGGGTTATCTCTGTGCTCTCCAACGTGGCTCCAAGGCAGACGCATGATATCTGCGAAAAATATTTTAGCGGCGACGTGGCTGGGAGCTGTAGGGAGCAGCTTCGCGCGATTCCTCTTTGCAGCGCGCTTTTCTGCGAGGTCAATCCAATTCCGGTTAAGAAAGCCCTTAATTTAATGGGAAAGGAAGTAGGCCCTTTGCGGATGCCCCTTACGGAGATGGAGGAGGAGAACGCGGCAAGACTTGAAAAAACGATGAAGGAGTACGGAATTTTATGACGGAAGTAATAATACATGGCTGTAACGGGAAAATGGGAAAAATCATTGCCGGGCTGATTGCGGAGGACGCGGAAATAGAAGCTGTGGCCGGTGTGGATACCTTTGACGAGGGAAAAAATGATTTTCCAGTTTTTAAAAATATCAGCCAGTGCAATGTAAAGGCGGACGTGATTATTGATTTTAGCACGGCGGCCGCGGTGGACGGCCTGCTGGATTATTGTATGGAAAAGGAAATCCCCTGTGTTCTCTGCACCACAGGGCTTTCCGAAAGCCAGCTTGCAAAGGTGTCGGAGGCGGCAAAAAAGACGGCGGTTTTAAAATCCGCCAACATGTCCCTTGGCATCAATATGTTGATGAAGCTTTTGAAGGAGGCGGCGGCCGTTCTAGCGCCCGCCGGCTTTGACGTTGAAATTGTGGAAAAGCACCACAAAATGAAGCTGGACGCGCCCAGCGGTACAGCGTTATCTCTTGGGGATTCCGTCAACGAGGCCCTTGGGGGCGGGTACGAGTATGTTTTCGACAGGAGCGCGAGAAGGCAGAAGCGTCCCGAAAAGGAAATTGGATTTTCCGCTGTGCGGGGCGGCAGCATTGTAGGCGACCACGACGTGATTTTTGCAGGGGCGGACGAGGTGATTACCTTTTCCCACTCCGCTTATTCTAGGGCGGTTTTTGGGAAAGGGGCGATTCAGGCGGCGAAGTTTTTAAAAGGGCGGCCCGCCGGGATGTACGGTATGAGCGATGTGATTGGGTGAAGAAGATGCTGTGAAAAATAATTTTTGCAGGCAAATTTGCACTGACGTCGTAGTGTTCATAATATGTTGTTATTTTGTACAGCATAGCGTATGCGTAGCATTGTATATGCGTATATTTGCAGATATTGGCGGTATGGAGGATTTGTATGAAAAAAAGTGAACTTCAATTGATGGAATTAAAGTATTTAAAGAGCCTTGCCAATCAATATCCCGACATTGCCTCCGCCTCCACGGAAATCATCAATCTGCAGGCGATTTTAAACCTGCCCAAAGGCACGGAGCATTTTATGACGGATATCCACGGGGAGTACGAGCAGTTTAACCACGTGCTTAAAAACGGTTCGGGAGCGGTGCGGCGGAAGATTGACGAGGAGTTTGGCAATACCTTAAGCAATAAGGATAAGAAATCTTTAGCGACGCTGATTTATTATCCAAAGGAAAAGCTGGACATTATAGAGCGGGAGGAGGAGAACATTGAGGACTGGTACAAGATTACCCTCCACAGGCTGGTACAGATTACTAAGCGGGTGGCCTCAAAGTATACTCGTTCCAAGGTGCGCAAGGCGATGCCGAAGGAGTTTTCCTATATTATAGAAGAGCTGATTACGGAAAAGTTTGATATTTCCGACAAGGAAGGCTATTATAATGAGATTATCCACACCATTATCCGCATTGGACGCGCGCCGGAATTTATTGAGACCTTGAGCAATTTGATTCAAAGGCTGGTAATCGACCACCTTCACATTGTGGGGGATATTTTTGACAGGGGGCCGGGGCCGCATATTGTGATGGACACCTTGATGAATTACCACTCGGTGGATATCCAGTGGGGCAACCACGACATCGTGTGGATGGGAGCCGCCTGCGGGCATCTGCCCTGCATTGCGACGGTGCTTCGGATTGCCGCAAGA
>JAMPGS010000013.1 GCA_023663815.1 Clostridium sp. | reverse complement strand
CATAGTTTTGATATACAAAATCCTTGATAACCGTGATATCAAAGTTGTGCAAGGGCTTTTCCGAGGAAAAGAAGGAGGCCCCATGGTAAAGTTCCTTGATAAAATCTTGAAAAGTTTCCGCCTGAAAATGACATGACAAAATATCTTTCAGAAATAAATACAATATATCGTGGTTTGTACTGTCAAAAATATCCGCCATTTTCCTATCCTGCTCAAAGGCAGCGGAAAGCTGCCTGACGGTTTCTCTGTTTCCAATTAACATATTTTGAATGAAGCGGTTTATGTTAGCGCAAAAATAAAGATAGTCTTTTAATTTAGGAATATTCATAATGTCTTGAATATTTGTTGCGGTTCGGCAGTTGTAGATAAGCCGAATATCCGAAATTTCTTCTATGGATTGACTGATTTTATAAATTTCCGAGAGGAAATCTGCATTTCCAAAAAGGGCGGATACAGGGTCTTTGGGGTACTTTTTAATCTGCGAGTTAATAAAAAAGTTTAAATGGGAAGAATCCTGTGCCAGACAAACTGCGCACAGCTCCCCGTTGGTATTAAAAAATACGGCGGAATAGGTTATAGATTGATTGTCTGCGCAAAACTGACTGATATTCCGAAATAAGGCGTCTTTTAAAAAGTATTGCCGTTCTTTTTCCTGCTTATCTATGTAAATGTGATAAATTACATAGTTTCCTTTTTTATAAGGAAGGAAAGCAACCTCGTCGGAGCCTAACTGGTCGGCCATATTGAAGGAGCGGATAATGTCAGAGGTGAATAACCTGTTATTTTGTTCCGTTTCTTTTTGCTTTAATTCTATGATATCATCCACCAGTTTCTTTAAAGTATCTAAATCCACAGGCTTAAGAAGATAGGAGTAAGCCGAGAGATTGAGAGCTTTTTGGGCATACTCAAACTCTGCATAACCGCTTAAAATAACCCATTTTGTTTTAGGTGAAAGGGTTTTGCAGGCTTCAAGAACTTCAAGCCCGTTCATGAGGGGCATCCGTATATCCAGAAAAACCAAATCAGGCGGAAGCTTTTTTACCTTCTCAACCGCCGCTTTTCCGTTGATTGCATGGATATACATGTGCTCGTTGGGATACAGTTCTTCCAACATGGATTGGAGACTTAAACGTATCATTTTTTCATCGTCGGCAATCAGTATAAACATTTGATTCTCCTTTCTTTTGTGGAATCATAATCGTACATTTTGAAGGCTTGTCCACTCCTCCCCGAATGATAAAAAAGGAATTCGGGGAAAAGATTGCCAGACGTTCCTCAATGCTTTTAAGCCCCACCCGCTTATAGGATTTGTTCTCAATATACGGGAGCCCGTTATTAATTACATTAATAATAATGAAGGTATCCCCGTTAAAGCCCGATGCAGTTATTGCCGAAAGCTGTATGGTTTCGCTGCCGTCCGAGGGTTCCAATCCGTGGACAATTGCATTTTCTACCAAGGGCTGTACCAAGAGCTTGGGAATTTCAAAATCCTCCAATCCCGGCTCTATATAAATTTGAAATTCCAGCCTTTCGTCAAAGCGGGTTTTTTGAAGAAACAGGTAATTTCTGATAAAATCAAATTCCTGCTGTATCGTGCTGTTAAAATTGTGTTCGCAAGTATATCGGAACATTTTGGAAAGGCTGATAATGGACTGCTCTAGTCCGGTTCTGTCCCCCAAGCGGTTTAGGGCAATCAAAAGATTTAGTACGTTGTGTAAAAAATGCGGGTTGATTTCCGCTTGGAGGGCCTGATATTCCGCGGCCTTTTGTTCCATTTGAAATTTATATTCCTTATCAATATGAAAATTTATTTTTTGTATCATTTCATTTAAGTTGATTGCAATGGTTTCAATTTCCGAGATACTGCACTTTGAAGTATCGCATTGGATATGGGAATCCCCGGCATGGTATTTTTCCATAGTGGTAAGGACAGGTTCCACAGAATTTCTGATAGTATTGGAGGTCCGCCGGAAAATTGCCGCCGCCATAAAAATCATTGCCAAATAAAACAAAAATACTATCCCGGTGGCATACAGGAGGCTGTTGTACAAATCATATCTGGAAGATAAATAATAAAAAGTAAAGCGGAAGTTTTTATCTGTGTAGGAGTATAAGTCATAGCCTCTTATAAGCCGGCTTCTACTGTTTTCACCGGACAGCATGGAGTTAAAATCCGGTATCAGTTCATCGTTTGTGGAAAAAAGCAGCTCGCCTTGGGGAGATTCCAGAAAAATGCCGGAATAGCTTCCTATGGAAATATCCTTCAAAGGCTCAAAAATAAAATCCAGCGAGATATCTAAAATCTCATAGCCTACTACAATCCGTTTGTCCACATCCTTTACCGCCCGAATCATGGAAATTGTATGTTCCTTTGTGGAGGTTTCCGAGGGAACATATAAAACTAGCTGATTATTATTTTGAAGCTGATTATACCAATCGGAATCCTTATAGCTGTAATTGTTTATCTCTTGAAGATTATCGTATTTTTTTACATAAAACAGCAAATCCTGATTTTTATTATTGGGAATAAAGCCAACGCCGATAATACTGTCCCCAAGAAGGGTCATCCGGGTGTTCAGCGTTTTATTGTAGGCCTGAACATAGTGGGTGTAATCCACATAATTTTCTGTGTAATCCTTTCTATTTAAAAAATAGTACATATTGGAAAATTCCGTGTCAAACAAATAGGTGAGGGATAAACCGGAATTGGCGTTAATATGGTTTACCAAGTGGGAGGATAATATTTTCATTGTATTGCGGTATTCTTTTTCCTGAGAAGCCACCGTTACCCTAGCATAGCAGAAAAATAAAATGATTATCAATATAAAAGAGGGAATTAAAAAGGATACCACAAAGGCAAACATGAAGGAAGAGCGCAGAGATTGATGCTCTTTCAGCCTTTTTTTCAGTTCATCCATAAAGACCTCCGTATTTGAAAAAATTTTTTGTATATAATTATAGGCATAGTAAAAATAGTTTGTCAAATTAATCAGAAAATATATTTATATCACAAAAAAAAGTACAATTTGCATAAAAAAACAGACATAAAAGGGTTTTTAATATGTGATATCATAAATTTAATCGGAAATTTATCCGGGAAAAACATACGCAGGCAGTAAAGAAAAGTCTGCGGCAAATAAAAAAGAAAGGGTGATTATTATGAAAAAGCACACAAAAGAATTAACCGCTTTAATTTGTGGCATTTCCATGGTAGCTGCGTTACTTACAGGATGCGGCTCAGGAAGTGGAAGCCAGTCGTCGGATGCGCCTGCAGCGGATACTCAGGCGGAAGCAGCGACGGAAGCGGACAATGAGAGCGAAGCTCCCGCTCAGGCGGAAACCCCTGCAGAGTCCGACGTAGTTTTGGAGGTTGAGACTTCATGGACAGGAGATATGTTAGACAGCCTTCAGGTACTTATGAATCAATTTACCGAGGAGACAGGAATCGGCGTTGAACTGATTGCTCCCGGCGATGATTACGAGAACGTTATGAAGACGAGAATGGCTTCTGGAGATTTGCCGGATTTATGGGAAACTCACGGATGGAGCACCACAAGATATGCAGAGTACCTTGCAACAGTAAACGACCAGCCTTGGCTTTCCAAAGTTAAGGAATCTATTAAAAAGACGGTTACAGACCCAGATGGCAACGTATATGTAGCTCCTCTTTCCATTGACCCTGCATCTATCTGCTACAACAGAGAAATTTTTGAGGAAGCAGGCGTGGATGCTACCACAATCCGCACATGGGCTGATTTTGAGGCTGCCTGCGACAAGATTTTAACAACGGGCAAGGTTCCCGTATATGTAGGCGGAAAATCTGTAAACAACATTGCAAACCTGTTTGAAGTTATGGCTCCCGGTTTCCTCACCAACGAGGATGTTGCCGACAATCAGGCCGACGCTCTTTTAGACGGTTCCTTTGATTGGGCAGCTCATTGGGCTCCTATAGCGGAGATGCTTGACGGGTGGCAGCAAAAAGGATATTTCAATTCCGATATTCTTACCGCAAGCGACGACGCCGCTATTCAGGCTTTGGCAAACGGCGAGGGCGCTATAGTAATTAGCGGAAATCATACGATTACGCAGGCTCTTGGATATAACCCTGATGCAAAGCTTGGCATTATGGCAATTCCTTCTCCCAATGAGGGCGGAAAGCTGTATGTGAGCTCCGGCGAGGGTACCTGCTATGGTATGTGGAAGGACAGCGAGCATCCTGAAGAGTGCAAGAAGCTTTTAGAGTTCTTTGCAAGAGACGACATTTCCGTACAGATTGCCACTATCAATGGTAAGATTCCCGCGATGGAAGGCGTATCCAACGACGACGAGTATGTGACAAAAGAGTTCAACATCATGATGGACGCTTTTGGCGACGATTTAATTTTCGTTAATTACTTCGACCGCGTATATCTTCCCAGCGGTATGTGGAACGACATGGGCGTATCTGGAAATGAAGTGTTTATGAATCCCGGACAGGGAGTTGATAAGTGTGTTGAGACAATTAAGACTGCTTATGAGGAAAAGATAGCTCAGTAATTTATATTCCTATAAGATTTTAAAGAGGCGCCGGCTGTTGCCAGCGCCTCGTCTCATATCATGGTATGACTTGTTGGCAGAGCTAAATGGAAAGGTATGGTAATTCCATATGAAAAAAAGATATTCAAGAATGAATTTATTTTATATCCCAGCATTGCTTCTTATTTTATTTTTTGTCGTAGGTCCCTTGACCGAGGCGATTAGAATTTCTTTCACGCAATGGAACGGATATTCCCAGGACTATAAATATATTGGATTTAAAAACTACTTGAAATTATTTACCGACAGTAATTTTCGGATTTCATTCCGCAACACGATTATTTACGGCTTTGGAAGCACGCTTTTGCAGAATTTGTTGGGTTTAGCCTATGCCGTTTTTTTAAATTCCAAATTTAAGGGGCACGCGATAGTACGTACTTTTATTTATATGCCGGTTATGATTTCCAGTTTGATTGTGGGTTATATTATTTATTTTTTTGTTCAGTATAATCACGGCATTTTTAACGAGCTTATCGGTTTATTTGGAGCGGCTCCCATCGACTGGATGGCTTCCGGCAACAGGGGAGTTATCATTATTACATTGATGAATTCATGGCAGTATGTGGGAATTGCTATGGTGATTTATATGGCCGGCCTGCAGAATATTCCGGCTATGTACCTTGAGGCGGCTGAGATTGACGGGGCAAGCCCTTGGCAGCGTTTCCGCCACATTACGTTTCCGCTGCTTCTTCCCTCAATTTCCTCTGCGGTTGTGCTAAACTTAATCGGAGGGTTAAAGCTATACGATGTGATTATTTCTTTATCGGGCGGAGGACCGGGCTTTTCCACCCACTCCCTTGCTTCCTATGTGAGTAATCAATATTTTAAAGCGCAAAACGCGGGATATTCCGCCGCCGTTGGTATTTTTACTTTCCTGTTTATCATGGTGGTGTCTAATATATTTACAACTTACTTTAATAAAAAGGAGGTGGATATGTGATGAAAAAAGCAACAAAAAAAGAGTTAAAAAGAGATTGGTGGAAATATCTGCTGGGTATTGCAATCATTATTTTCCATCTGCTTCCCATGTATGTTTTAGTTGTCATGTCCTTTAAGACAAAAACGGATGCCTCCTCCCTGCTTTCCTTGCCGGAGGTATTTTATACAGGTAATTATACGAAAGTTTTTGAGGCCGGAACCCTTCTTTCCGCTGTAAAAAATACTTTAATTATCACCGTCTGCGTGCTTTTAGTTGAAATAGCGGTGGGCGGGCTTGCCGCTTATCCTCTTGCGCGGAATAGGAGCAAGGGGAACGCAATGGTAAAAAACATTGTTTTGGGCATTATGATGATTCCTTCCTTGAGTATTTTAGTAGGCGTTTACTCCCTACTGGTGTCCATACATGGAATATCCACGCTTTGGGGGATTATCCTTGTATCGGCGGCTTTTGGCCTTCCTATGACAATTTATATGTTCACCAATTTTATATCGGCGATTCCCGTTTCCTTGGATGAAGCAAGCGCCATCGACGGATGCAGCGTCACGCAGACCTTTTTTACTATTATCCTGCCTCAGCTAAAGCCTGTGACGGTAACGATTATTATTTTAAACGGGGTCAGCATATGGAATGAATACGCCTACAGCCTTTATGTACTGCAAAAACCCAAGCTGTACACTTTGACCTTGACAATTTCCCAATATTTCTCAACAGGCGGGAAGGATTTAAACGGTGCGGCGGCGGCGGCCAGCGTTGCAATTTTCCCTTTAATTTTTGCTTACATTTTCCTGCAGAAATATTTTATTCAGGGAACCATTGACAGTGCGGTAAAGGGTTAATTTTCGTAAAGTTATTAACTTTTAGTTTTTTATAAGCTTTAGTTTTTATGGGCCGTTTGGACGGCGGAAGGAGTAAAAATTTATGGTAAAACCTGAAAAAATCATTTCCTGCGCTATGGAAGAAAACAGATTGACGGCAGTCTGTAATCAGGGAGTTATCCGTCTTATTCCCTATGCGGATAATGTTCTTCATTTTATATATTCTCCGTCTTTTAATAGTAAGGCGGAAAATTTACAGGAAACATGCAAATTTAAGGAACTGGATATGTGGGGGATAGAAGCCCGCCCGGATTTAGGTATTTCCTCCTCCTGCTCCGACGACAGTTCCGGGACGTATTTTAGTATTCCGGGCTTGAAAGCTGTTCTTTCGGAGGATACCGCGATTACCTTTATGGATGCATCCGGCAAGGAGCTTGTTAAGCTTTTGGATTACGCTTTAGAGCCCGCCGTTATTTTAGGTGAATCTACCTACCATATTCAGGCAGATTTTTCGGCCTCGGAAAATGAAAAATATTTTGGATTGGGGCAGCATCAGGACGGTATGTTAAATCTTGGAGGCCGGGAGCAGATATTATGGCACGATTACAGCCACAAGGGCGGCGAGATTGTGGCTGTTCCCTTTTTGATTACCAACAGGGGATACGGTATTGTCTTTGACAATCCCTCCCGCATAAAGGTTTTTCCCGGTATGGACGGGCATACTCTGTGGCAGGCTGAGGTTGGAGAAGAGATTTCTTTCTTTATCATTATCGGAGAAAAAACGGATGAGATTTACCGGGGCTTCCGGCTTCTTACGGGAATTACCCCGCTTCCTCCCAGAAAGGGGTTAGGCTTTATTCAATGTAAGCAGAGATATGCATCCCAGCAGGAATTAATGGAGGTAGCGTCCACCTACAAGGAAAAAGAATATCCCTGCGATATTTTTGTGGTGGATTGGTTTCACTGGAAAGTATTAGGAGATTTAAGTCTGGATACTACTTTCTGGCCGGACAGCGCGGAGATGAACCGGAAGCTGGAGGAAATGGGTTATGACACCATGATATCCTGCTGGCCCCGGTTTATGAAGGAAAGTAACAATTACGATTATTTGGAGCAAAGGGGCTGGTTTATGAAGGATTCTCAGGACAATACGGTTTACGGTACCCCTGAGGATCAAAGGGGCGCGCTGATTGACACAACCAACCCGGAGTGCGGAAAGTGGTATTTTGAGACGATTAAAAAAAATTACGGAGATTTGGGATATAAGTATTACTGGACGGACGAGGATGAGCCGGATATCAGCCCTCATGAATCTTTTTTATACGCCGGGATGGGGGCCCGCGTTCACAATATTTATCCGCTCACTCACACCAAGTGCATTTACGAGGGGCACAGGGACAGCTTTTCCCACCGCTGTCTGATTTTATCCAGAGCCGCCTACCTTGGCGCGCAAAAATACGGGACGACTTTTTGGTCCTCGGACATTTTCCCCGAATGGAATGTTCTGAAAAGACAGATTCCAACCGCCCTTAATTTCTGCGCCAGCGGCATGGCTTATTGGTCCTCGGATATCGGCGGCTGGCAGGCGCTGCCTGACGAGGATGCGCAGGAGGATTACAGTTCTTTGCTGCTGCAGACCTCCAGTGAGGGAAACAGGGCTGTGACCCGGAAAAATTACGCTGAATTGTATGTCCGTTGGTTTCAGTTTGGTATTTTCTGCCCCACCTTCCGCACTCACGGCACTAGAAAAGGAAACGAGTTGTGGTCCTACGGAGAGGAAGCGGAAAAGATTTTGGCTAAATATTTGCGTCTGCGCTACAAATTGCTGCCTTATATTTATTCTTTGGCCTATCAGGTGACGGAGACGGGCGCGCCTATGATGCGCGGGCTGTGGATGGATTTTTCGGAGGAAAAATGTGCGGAAATAAGCGATGAATTTATGTTTGGCCCATCTCTTTTAGCAGCTCCTGTGACGGAGCAGGGGGCGGCTTCAAGAAAGGTTTATCTTCCGGCTGGACATGACTGGTATGATTTTTGGACGGGAGAAAAGCTGTCAGGCGGGCAGACGATTACAGTAAAAGCGCCCATTGATATCCTTCCGCTTTTCGTGAAGGCAGGATCTCTTCTTCCTATGGGGGAAGTGCTTTCTAACAGTGAAAGCGAGCAGCGGGAAATTGAAATTCACATATATCCCGGCACAGACGCATCCTTCCCCCTTTATTCGGACGATGGGAAAACCTATGCTTATGAAAAAGGGGAGTATTCCCTTGTAAACCTTTTATGGAATGAGGAAAAACAGGAATTGTCCAGAGAAAATGTACATACCTGCGGCAGTCTCTGTGAAAAAAGATATACAGTAACCGTACATGATGCTATGATGGAAAGGAAAGAAGAATGGAAGATTTAAGCTATAGCTTTCCCACCCCGCATTTTTGTCTGGGAGGATTTGAGTTTTCCCTTATGGTTTACACGTTCCGTAATGTGTACGCTCCCAAGGCGGAAAATATGGAGATTCAGCGGGAAGGAGATACCCTTTTTGTGCGGTGTAAAGGGCTTTTGTGGGCTGGCGGCCAAATGGAAGCGCCGGGAAGCGTTACCGTGAAAGCTTGGGTCTGCGGACAGGGTATCCGTGTGGAGGCCTTTGCTGTTATGGAGGGAAGCAGCGAGGATATTCGCAGTATAAAAGTGACTATTCACGGGCTTTCCAAGGGACAGATTGTCAATTTAATTAATGCGCGTCCAAAGCCGATTCCAAAGGAAGGATTGATTTTAAAATACCCGGAAGGCTGGCGCGACGTGGGAACGCCCCTCGTTATCATGGAAAATGAGGAGGATAAGCTGCTCTATTTCCGCTCTTTGGATAATCTTGTGCGGGATAAGTGGTTTGCCTTTGTGCCTGCGGAGCAGGGGATAAACGCGGAATTGATTTTTGAGGAGATGGCCGTAAGGACTACGAACCGGATTCAGACGCCTGTCTGGGAAATTGGGTATGGAGAAAGCCTTGAGAGTATCTGCGAGCCTCATAGGCTCCATATAGAGCAGAGCTACGGCCTAGTTCCATGGGAAACAAGGCCGGACGTGCCCGATTGGGCAAGGGATATTTCTTTAGTTGCCTCCATTCACTGTCAGCACTGGACGGGATATATTTTTAACGACTATTATCAGGTATTGGAGAATTTGAAAAAAATCTGTGCTCAGGTGGAGGGCCGCCGGGTTCTTGCCTACTTGCCCGGCTGGGAGGGGCGGTATTACTGGAAATATGGAAATTATACCCCCGACGAGCGGATGGGCGGAGAGGAAGGCTTCCGAAAGCTGTGCGAGGGAGCGAAGGAATTGGGTGTTCATATTATGCCCATGTTTGGAATTAATTTAGCGGGAACTCATTTTGACGGCTACGAGGAATGGGGATTTCCCTCTGAATTTAGAGGCCCTGCGGGCAGCGTATACGGGGGAAGCGTGGACTGGGACGGTTCCAGACATTACGACCACAATTCCAACCGGAATTTAAATCCCGCCGCTCCAAGATGGCAGAACCGGCTTTACATACAGGTCACGAATCTTATGGAAAAGTACGGTTTTGACGCCGTCTTCTTTGATATTTCGGCGGTGTGGGTGAACGACCCGAACCATTATCTGTACGAGGGCGTAAAGAAGCTTATGGAACGCTTTAAGCAGTATAACCCCGATATGCTTTTAGCCGGGGAGGGCTGGTACGACGGTTTAGCCTCCTGTATACCGCTTCTTCAGTGCGGGCACACAAAGGGAGCGCTTCACTGGCACGACGAGGCGTATCCGCCCATGTTCGATACTTACGCCCGCGGTTTTGGGCATTTGTGTTTAGGAGATGCGTCGAGGGGAAGCACGGGAGCCCATGAGCTGGGATACAATCCTATCTGGCGCTGTCCGCTGCGCAAGGGGATAATCCCCACAATTACAATTGTGGACGGAACGCTGGATAAAGCCCCGGAAAAGGCGGCGCAGATATTTGAGGATGCGAGGAAGTATGAGGAGCTTTATCTGAAATAAAAACGAAGCATGAAGTGGAGGAAAAGATTCATGCAGCTGTCGATTACGAACATTCAAAGGGCATCCTTTCACGATGGGCCGGGAATTAGAACTACTGTTTTTTTAAAAGGATGTTCTCTGCGGTGTTTTTGGTGTCATAATCCGGAAACGCTTCGTTCCAGCTGTGAGCTTCGATATATTTCTTCCCGCTGTATCCACTGTGGAATGTGCCTATCGGTTTGTAAAGAAATTTCTGGTATAAAGAGTATATATTCTCCTAAAGATTTGGTAGAATATGCAAAGATGCATAAAACCTGCGGCAAGTGTGTTCAATGCTCGGAGCAGTGTCCGGCGCAGGCAATTGTTCCTACTGTTCGATTATATGAAAGGGATGAGCTTGTTTCGTTATTGTTGGCGGATAGAGCCTATTATGAGGGCAGCGGCGGAGGAGTGACCTTTTCAGGCGGAGAGCCGCTGCTTCAAGAAAAGGCTTTGTATTCTGTTATGGAAAGGCTTAAGGCTGAGGGAATATCTATAGTTGTGGATACTGCTGGAAATGTTCCATGGGAGGCTTTTCAAAAAGTGTTGAATAAAACGGATTTATTTCTGTTTGATTTAAAAACGGCAAGCCCTAAACTACATCGACAGGTTACCGGAAGTTCTAATGAGCTTATTTTGGAGAATTTAGAAAGGTTGTACTTAGAAGGAGCTTTCATTAGAATTCGGATTCCATTGATTTTGGGGGTAAATACTTCTTTGGAGGAACAGGAAAAAATGGCGGAAATTTTAGCCAGGTATCCGAAATTAAAAGGGATAGATTTACTTCCTTTTCATAGAACCGCTTTGTCAAAATATCAACAATTAGGAATGGACTATAAAGCCGCTGAATTAGAACCGCCGGATTCTAAAACTTTGAAGCAGATAGAAGAAAGAATGAAGCAAAGGCTTTCAATTCCGGTTGTCTGCCGGGGATTATAAATTTAAAAATAAAGATATGACAGGTGCGCCACAGGAGAGGGGATATTGTATTTTATGGAAATGAAAGACAAAGTAACGAAACGCGTTCAACTGGTAATGGATAATATCTCAAAAGAAGAACCGGAATTTTCAACGGAAGAATTTTTATCTCTTTGGGAAAAAACAGGGAAATATGAAGAAGATTATTTTTATCGCAAGGGAAAATTTTTTAAATTTTGTATGGGACAGGTTGTCACCCCCATCTATGATAATGAAATAATCGTAGGCCATTTTCTTTATAAAGAATGGGACTGTAATCGCTGTTGTCTGCCCGATCCTATATTGCCAAGAGAGCGGGAACAGGCGTTGACGCAGATAAATAGAGAATTTTTGGAGCATACTGGTTTAAGTCAAACTCCAAATTTTGATAAATGGAGCGAAGTATTTTATGGCGGGCTTAATTTTGGGCATGTTATTGTAGATTATGAGAAAGTATTGCGGATTGGTTTTGGCGGATTGAAGGAGGAAATAAACCGGCGGCTGGAGGATTCTGCTTTAGAAGAAAATCAGCGTAATTTTTTGCTCTCTGGAAAAGAAACCATTTTAGGAAGCGAGCTTTTCATTAAGAGGTACGGGGAGGAAGCATTTCACTTAGCAGAAACAGTGGAATTTGGCCGCGCCGAAGAATTGCGGGAAATAGGAAGGGTATGTTCTCGTATTGCCGCATCGCCTGCAGCAAATTTTCGGGAAGCATTGCAGCTTTTATGGTTTACTCAGCTTCTTTTGGAAATTGAGTCGGGGGTGTCAGCGTTTTCTTATGGAAGAATGGATCAATATTTGTATCCTTTTTATCAAAAGGATTTGGAAAGCGGGATTTTAAGCGAGGATGAAGCTCAGGAACTGATTGATTTGTTTTGGTTAAAAAACTGGCGGTATCCCTCTAAAATGCTTGATCCGGGACGGGCTTTGACATTGGGAGGAATTCTTTCAAATGGCGGCAGCGGGGTAAATTCTTTAACTTATTTAATGCTTAACGCTACCCGCCGTTTAAAGATTTTTCAACCGAAACTTAACGCCCGTATCTGGAACGATGCGCCAAAAGAATATATTGAGGCGTGCGTTCGGACAGCTCAGGGAAACTGCGGGCCTATGTTTTACTGTGATGAAATTTCGATTCAAGCTTTGGAAAAGTATGGTTATGTTCGGGAAGACGCCATGGATTACGGTCTTATTGGCTGCTACGAGATGGCTGCTCCCGGAAAAGAGTGTGGGAACCCCATGGGGGCGGCTGTTAATATAGGAAAATGCTTTGAATTAGCGATGAATAACGGCGTTTCCATGACAACTGGCGAGCAGCTTGGGCCGCAAACTGGATATTTAAATGAATTTCAGGATTTAAAGCAATTGAAGGAAGCATTTCAAAAGCAGGTGGAATATGCCTTAGATATGTTGGAACAACAATTGCTTTATGAAACGCTGCGCCACAGTTTGATGCTCCCCCATACGCTGGAATCGGTATTAATAGAGGGGTGTATTCAAAAAGGGAAAGACGTAACGCAGTTTGGCGCCGCTTTAACTACAATAGGGGTGCGGATGAGCGGTTTGATTCAAACGGCAGATAGTTTTACCGCTATAAAAAAATTGGTGTTTGAAGAAAAATCTTTGTCAATGGAGAGATTGTGGAAAGGACTTTGTACTGATTTTGCCGAGGATGAAGCGCTTCAAGCCATATTAATTAATAAGGCTCCTAAATATGGAAATGACTGCGATGAAGCTGATTATACCGTTCGGGAATTAGGGCAGTATTTGTGTGAAGCAATTCAAAAAAGACGGCATCTTTCCGGTACTTTGTTAAGACCGGGGTTATTTAGCTATTTAGAATTTATGAATGGGGAGAGCTGCGCGGCTTTGCCTGACGGACATCGCAAAGGGCAGCCTTTTGCCAATGGAGTAAGCCCAACTCATGGGCGGGATTATCAAGGTTTGACAGCTATGCTTCGTTCTGCTGCCAAATTGGATTATTCCCTTTCCAATAACGCGGCTACTTTGGATGTAAAACTTCCTCTAAATTTATTTTCAGGAGAAAATGGCGTTCGTGCTCTTTCTCAAATTTTGCAAACCTTTTTTAAAGAGGGAGGGATGCAGATACAGCTTTATTTTTTGTCTGCCAAGGAGTTAATGGAAGCGCAAAAATCACCGGAAAAATACACAGGGCTGATTGTCCGGGTAACAGGATACAGCGCTTACTTTACGGAATTGAATAAAAACCTTCAGGACGAGGTTATCATGCGGACAGCTGCATTTTAATTGTTTTTTAGGATTTGAATGAGAACAAAAGAAAAAGCTATAGACGCTAATATATATAACTCTTACGCTGCATTATTTTGAGAATTTAACTACTGATGCCGATGTTGCTATAAGAAATGTTCTATCAAGTTCTTTAAAATAATCATCATTTAACATGCCATACGGGCAGGCAATAAATACTGTTTTACCTCTTTCTTTCGGTACGAAACTTTTTCCTATATGTATATCCCACTCTTTGAGTATATCCATTCCAATTAGTATATTAGACTTCCTATCATAACTTACATATATATTTTCAGTTGAAATATCAATGCCACCTATAACAAAATTTGAAATACCATGTTTGAATTTTAATGCTGTGCAACACATTTTTTCATCATATGTCACAGGCATATCGTGTTTTTCTCCTCCTGTTTCAACCCCATAGCTCGTCACCCAATTTACACCTTTTTGTATATCATTATGTTTTAACATATTACATAATAATTTAGCTTTGAATTTTGCTAAAGGAATTGTACTTAAAGAACATCCGGTATCAATTTTAACATCTACATTCTCAAATGGCGCTGTTACGTTATTCAATTTGAATGATGCTAATGTACTTATTACACCGCCGCCTGCTTTTGTTTCTTTCATAACTATTCTAATGTATTTATTCATCATATACCACATCATCCCCCAATTCTGTACTATTAAAATATATAGGGGTTATAGGCTTTGTTTGACGAAACCACCCTTCATATTCTTCTGTTTCAGCCTTTCCAAAATAAACTAAAGTTCCCTCTAAATCTCCACCGTCTGCTATTACTTTTGTATCCACTAAAATCATAGGAACATCTAGTATACAATTAAGCTGAGATACTTTAACTCTCATATTTTTTTTAAGTTCTCCAATAGTATATTTATTCTCTGTATTTCTCATTATCCACTTCACCACCTTTAAATTTATATTATTATAACGTAAAAATTAAACTATTACAAGTAAGATTTTATTAAATTCAAAATATTTTTGAATTATTTTTGGATAATAATAGGGATATTCTTAATGAACATCCCTATCAGTAATGCCTATATTTATTTTACTCCGCATGATAATGCTCCATACCACTTGCTACATTTTCATTGTATTCATGATTGGGTAAGTTGTCTAGGCTTAACCCACTGCTATACCCTTCCATCAAGAAATTTTTAATTTCAGAATCTGACATATTTTGTGTTTGTTGGTCTGCTTGCTGGGTCTGCTGTTGTTGTACTGCCTGTTGCTGCTGGGAGGGGTGTTGACTGGAGACAGGCCGCCGATATAATGATAACTATAAATAAATGGTTTTTCTTCATTTCTCTCCCCTGTTTCTATAAACTATAATTCTATTATAACCATGCTTTAAGCTATGGTTTATACTTATATTTTTCGTATCTACCTATTTAATATAGTGGAATTTTGTGGTGGAATTTCAGTTTAGGAAAAGAAGAATTCAATTTTATTGCATTGTTGTCAAAATTAAATAATTTTTATATAATGATAAGGAATTAAAAAATTAAGGAGAAGAGCCTATGAAAATAGTTGTGCTGGAAAGAAACAGCGTCGGATTGGACGTTTCTGTGGACGGAATTGGAAAGTTAGGAGACGTTACAATTTATCCAAATACCACGGCGGCGGACGTGAAAGAAAAGGTAGGGGATGCGGATATTATTGTGGCAAACAAAGCCCCTTTAAATGAGGAAACTTTGAAAGATGCAAAAAATGTAAAGTTAATCTGCGAGTTTGCCACGGGCTATGACAATATAAACCTTTCCTATTGTAAAAGCAGGGGAATTAAGGTAGCGAATGTGGTAAACTATTCCACCGACGCGGTAGCCCAGCATACCTTTGCCCTTTGTTTTTATGTGCTTGAAAAACTTCATCATTACGACGAGTATGTGAAATCAGGGGCTTACGGGGCGCAGGACAGATTTTCTAATTTTGATATTCCCTTTACGGAGCTTGCGGGGAAAACTTGGGGCATTGTAGGAATGGGAAATATTGGAAAGAAGGTAGCTTCCGTCGCGGAAGCTTTTGGATGCAGGGTTATTTTTTATTCGGCTTCCGGTAATAGCACTTGCACGGAATATGAAAGAGTAGATTTTGACACGCTTCTTGCGGAATCGGATTTTCTTTCCCTTCACTGTCCTTTAAGCGACAAGACCAGAAATTTAATCAATTTAGACGCCCTTAAGAAAATGAAAAAAAGCGCAATTTTAATCAATGTGGCGAGAGGTCCTGTGGTAAACGACGAGGATTTATACACAGCTTTGACGGAAGAGTATATCGCGGGCGCCGGGCTGGACGTGCTTAGCGCGGAGCCCATCAAGGCGAGCAATCCTTTGGGAAAAATTAAGGACAGCAATAAGCTGATTATCACTCCTCATCTCGCGTGGGCAAGCATTGAGGCGAGAAATAGGTGCGTGTCCGAAACCTGTAAAAATATCGAGGCCTTTCTTAAGGGAGAGGACAGAAATATTGTAAATCTGTGATGGAGATAAAGCGTAATTATAATAGGAGGAGCCATGGGAATACTTTTAAAAGATATTCTTGCCGTGCTGCCGGAGGGCGGCGGGGACGTAATTAAACAGACGAGCATTTATATAGAAGGAAATAGAATCACATCGATTGGCGAAGAGCCCGCCGGTTTTCGTGCGGACAAGGTGATTGATGGGAAGGACAGGCTTGCCATTCCGGGGCTTATCAACTGTCATACCCACTCTTATATGTCGTTTATGAGAAACGTGGCCGACGACTTAAGCTTTATGGACTGGCTTTTTGGGACCATAGACCCTATCGAACAGAAAATGACGGATGAGGATACCTATTGGGGGGCTTGTCTGGCAATCATTGAAATGATGAAAAGCGGTACAACCTGCTTTAACGATATGCAGATGAACATTCACCAGACCACAAGGGCGGTAAAAGAATCCGGCATGAGGGCCGTAATATGCCGCGGTTTGGTTGGAAGCGGGGACGACGAGGCCGGACAGATGAGGCTGAGACAAGCCTATGAGGAGAGAGACGCCGCGAAGGACTGCGACAGGCTGACTTTTATGCTGGGTCCTCACGCCCCTTACACCTGCGACGACGCTTATATGCGCATTGTGTCTAATGAGGCGAAAAAAAATCGCATGAGAATTCACGTGCATCTGTCGGAGAGCGAAAGCGAAATACAGCAGATTAGGGAAAAATACGGCTGTTCTCCCATTGAAATGGCGGATAAAAACGGCTTGTTTGACGTTCCGGCAATCGCCGCTCATTGTGTGCAGGTAACCGAAAGCGACATGGAAATTCTCAAGAAAAAAAATGTCAGCGTGGTGACAAATCCCGCGAGCAACATGAAATTGGGGAACGGTTTTGCACCGGTTCCCGCCATGCTTGAAAAGGGAATCAACGTTTGTCTTGGGACGGACGGGGCTGCCAGCAACAACAGCCTTAATATGTTCCATGAATTAAATCTTTTAACGCTTATTCATAAGGGAGTGGGAAAAACGCCCCAATGTATCAGCGCAAAGGAGGGATTCCGCATCGCCACAATAAACGGCGCAAGGGCTTTAGGGCTTGAAAAGGAAACGGGAAGCCTTGAAGCAGGCAAGAAAGCGGATATTGCAATTCTCGATTTGAACACCCCTTCCCTAACGCCGAGAAACAATTTGATTGCCGGGCTTTCTTATTCCGCCAATGGTTCCGAGGTGGAGACGGTGATAATCGACGGAAAGATAACCATGGAAAACAGAAAAATTCTCACTATGGACGAGGAGCTTGTATTTAAAAAGGTAAATGAGATTATTAACCGCCTAAAATAAGCGGAAAATTGCGGCATGAAGAATCTACGCTTATTAATTAAAGAATTCGCGGGCAAAAATTTTTGCCTGTCAACAATAAATATTATAGGAGGGTACGTAAAATGAACAGTGAAATCAGGGATATTAACTTGGCGGAATCCGGGGAACGGAAAATCGAGTGGGTAAAAAGAAATTGTGATTTGCTTCGCACGCTTGAGCAGGAATTCAGCGAGACAAAGCCTTTTGAGGGAAAGAAAATTGCTCTTTCCGTCCATTTGGAGGCAAAGACGGCTTATCTTTGTCTGGTGTTGAAGGCGGGAGGGGCGCAGATGTTTGTGACGGGCTCCAATCCTCTTTCCACGCAGGACGATGTGGCGGCGGCCCTTGTAAAAGAGGGACTTGAGGTACACGCATGGTATGACTGCACAGCCGAGGAATACAGCGCGCACATCCGTCACGTGCTTGAGGCGGGGCCTAACATAATCATCGACGACGGCGGCGATTTGGTAAACATGGTTCATACGCAGATGCCGGAGCTGATACCGAATATTATCGGCGGATGCGAGGAGACCACCACGGGGATTATCCGTCTGGAAGCAATGAACAGGGCGGGAGAACTGAAATTCCCTATGGTTCGGGTGAACAACGCGGACTGCAAGCACTTGTTTGATAACCGTTACGGCACAGGCCAGTCCGTGTGGGACGGCATCAACCGCACGACAAATTTAATTGTAGCGGGCAAAATAGTGGTGGTTGCCGGTTACGGCTGGTGCGGAAAGGGTACCGCTATGCGGGCAAAGGGCCTTGGCGCAAGGGTTATCGTTACGGAGATTGACCCGATTAAGGCAATCGAGGCGGTTATGGATGGATTTGACGTTATGCCCATGAACGAGGCCGCCAAGGTTGGCGATTTCTTTGTGACGGTTACCGGTTGCGATAAGGTAATCGACGAGGAAGATTTTAAGGTGATGAAGGACGGGGCGGTTCTCTGCAACGCGGGCCATTTTGACTGCGAAATTGATATGGCGGGGCTGCGTGAAATTGCAGTGGAAACCAGAGAGCAGAGAAAGAATATTATGGGGTACAAGCTGCCCACCGGCCAGTGGATATTTGTTCTTGCAGAGGGAAGATTGGTAAATCTGGCGGCAGGCGACGGGCATCCCGCAGAAATTATGGATATGAGCTTTGCCATTCAAGCTCTTTCTGCAAAATATTTGGTTGAGCACGGAAGCGGGCTCACAGAAAAGTTAATCGACGTTCCAAGAGAGGTGGACATGGACGTGGCAAAAAGAAAGCTGTCGTTCCTTGGAAAAGAAATTGATGTGCTGACCCCGGAGCAGGAAAAGTATTTAAACAGTTATACGTTGGAATAGAATAAATTTTAAAATTTATAAATTTACATGGCAGTTGCCATAGGTGTATACTGTTACTGTGCATTTAACCATACACGGACGTGTATCTTTCAAGAGGAGGTATTCTATGCAGGAAACCATACATATTTATTCAAAGAACCATCCCGATGTTGAGCTCAAGGCAATACCGGGGCATTTTGTAACGCCGAATTCCCACGTGAATTATTTTTTGGACATGGCTACCTTAAAGTCCAGATTAAGCGAGGCCACCGCCGCCGCGAAAGCGCTCAGCGAGCAGATATCCGCCACCACTATAGTGGATACCATTGTATGCATTGACGGCTGCGAGATTATCGGAGCTTTTTTGGCGGAAGAGCTGACAAAGGCGGGAATTTACTCGATGAATTCTCATAACACTATTTATATTGTAACGCCTGAGTATGTAAATTCAGGACAGCTTGTTCTGCGGGAAAACATGATTCCCATGATTAAGGGCAAAAATGTACTTTTGCTTATGGCCTCGGCTACAACCGGGCAGACAATCGTCAAGGCCAGCAGGGCGTTAAAGTATTACGGGGCAAAAATCAGCGGAATCAGCGCGATTTTCAGCGCCGCTAACAGTGTGATGGGCCTGCCGATTAATTCGTTGTTTACAATTGGGGATATTCCCGATTATAAGACCTATGACCCTGAGGGCTGCCAGCTTTGCAAAGAGGGAAAAGAGATTGACGCCTTTGCAAATGGATTTGGTTATTCCAAGATTTAATAACCGCAAAAGAAAAACAAGCGTCCGATGAAATCGGACAAAAAACGCTGAAAGCGCGGTTTTGCGAGTTTAGATGATATAAAAACGAATGGGAGGAAAAGCAATGATATTTAAGAAAGCCGAATCGGCTCCGGTATCCGCTGTTTTTGACAAGGAAACCTTTAAGAAAAATGTGATTGCCAATGTAAAAACTTTATACAGGAAAACGTTGGAGGAGGCCAGCCAGCAGCAGATTTTTCAGGCGGTGGCCCACACGATTAAGGACGTTGTGATTGACAACTGGATGATTACCCATAAGGAATATGAAAAGCAGGATCCTAAGATGGTTTATTATATGTCGATGGAATTCCTGATGGGGCGCGCCCTTGGAAACAACATTATTAATCTGCGTGCGTATAAGCCGATAAAAGAAGCTTTGGACGAGCTGGGACTTGACCTTAACGTGATTGAGGACGAGGAACCTGACGCGGCCCTTGGAAACGGCGGTTTGGGGCGTCTTGCCGCATGTTTTTTGGATTCTTTAAGCACATTGGGATACGCTGCTTACGGCTGTGGAATCAGATACCGCTACGGTATGTTTAAGCAGGAAATAAAAGACGGTTATCAGGTGGAAGTGCCGGACAACTGGCTGGTTGACGGCAATCCCTTCGAGCTTCGCAGGCCCGAATATTCTAAAATAGTTAAATTTGGCGGTTATGTAAACGTTCGTATTGATGAGAACGGAAGAAGCAACTTTGTCCAAGAGGGATATCAAAGCGTAAAGGCTGTTCCCTATGACCTTCCCATTGTGGGCTATGGAAACGGCATTGTAAATACCCTTCGCATCTGGGATGCGGAAGCTGTGGAGTGCTTCCAGCTTGACTCTTTCGACAAGGGCGATTATCAGAAGGCGGTGGAGCAGGAAAATTTGGCAAGAAATATCGTTGAGGTTCTTTATCCCAACGACAATCACTATGCGGGGAAGGAGCTCCGCTTAAAACAGCAGTACTTCTTTATTTCCGCTTCCGTGCAGGAAGCAGTTGCCAGATATATGAGATTCCATGACGATATCAGAAGGTTCCATGAGAAGGCTACCTTCCAGTTGAACGATACCCATCCTACGGTGGCTGTAGCCGAGCTTATGAGGATTCTCATGGACGAATATTATCTTACATGGGACGAAGCGTGGAACGTCACCACAAAGACCTGCGCTTACACAAATCACACCATTATGGCGGAAGCGTTGGAAAAATGGCCTATTGAGCTGTTCTCAAGGCTGCTTCCCAGAATTTACCAGATTATAGAGGAAATTAACCGCAGATTTATCATTAAAATACAAGAAATGTACCCCGGCAATCAGGAAAAAATCCGCAAGATGGCGATTATTTACGACGGGCAGGTGAAGATGGCCCATCTGGCAATCGCTACCGGCTATTCCGTAAACGGCGTTGCAAGGCTTCACACAGAGATATTGAAGAATCAGGAGTTGAAGGATTTCTATGAAATGATGCCGGAGAAATTCAACAACAAAACCAACGGCATCACGCAAAGACGTTTCCTTCTTCACGGGAATCCTCTTCTTGCGGATTGGGTAAGCGATCACATAGGAACCGACTGGATTACGGATCTTTCTCAGATAAGCAGGCTAAAAATTTATGCGGACGACGAGAAGGCCCAGCAGGAATTTATGAATATCAAGTACCAGAATAAGGTCCGTCTGGCGGAGTATATTTTGAAGCACAACGGAATCGAGGTAGATCCCCGCTCCATCTTTGACGTTCAGGTGAAGAGGCTTCATGAGTACAAGCGTCAGCTTCTGAATATCCTTCATGTAATGTATTTGTACAATCAAATGAAGGATAACCCGGAGATGGAATTTTATCCGAGAACCTTTATTTTCGGCGCAAAGGCCTCCGCGGGATACTATAACGCAAAAATGATTATCAAGCTGATTACCTCCGTGGCCGATGTGGTAAACAACGACCCCGCCATAAAGGGCAGAATTAAAGTAGTGTTTATTGAAAATTATAGAGTGTCAAACGCGGAGCTGATTTTTGCCGCCTCCGATGTTTCCGAGCAGATTTCCACGGCGAGCAAGGAGGCTTCCGGTACGGGCAACATGAAGTTTATGCTAAACGGCGCCCTTACCCTTGGCACTATGGACGGCGCAAACGTGGAGATTGTAGAAGAAGTGGGAGAGGAAAACGCCTTTATCTTTGGCCTTTCCTCCAACGAGGTCATTAATTACGAAAATCACGGCGGATATAATCCAATGGAAATTTTCAATAACGACCCTGATGTAAGAAGAGTTTTAATGCAGCTTATCAACGGAACCTTTGCGCCCGACGACCCCGACAGGTTCAGAACCCTTTACAACTCGCTATTGAACACCATCAGCACGTCGAAGGCTGATATGTACTTTATTTTGAAGGATTTCAGGGCCTATGCGGAAGCGCAGAAGAAGGTAGAGGAAGCCTACCGCGACGAGAAGAGATGGGCGAGAAGCGCAATCTTAAACGTGGCGTGCAGCGGCAAGTTCACCTCCGACAGAACCATTCAGGAATATGTGGATGAAATATGGCATCTGGATAAGGTGGAGCTTCCGAATAAAAATTAATGAGTGAAGAGGAAATAATATGATATCAATACTTGAAGGCGGCGCTTATCTGGTAAACGGCACTGAAATTGTACCCGACGGGCCGGAAGCGGCGGCGGCAGTTAAGGCCAAGACAGGGAAAGAGGTTACAAAGGAAGATTCAAGGCGGCAGACCATTGCTTACGGCGTTTTGAAGGAACATAATACGTCGGAGGATATGGACAAGCTGAAAATTAAATTTGATAAGCTGACCTCCCACGACATTACCTTTGTGGGAATTATCCAAACCGCAAGGGCGTCGGGGCTTGAAAAATTTCCCGTTCCCTATGTGCTCACCAACTGCCACAATTCCCTGTGCGCGGTGGGCGGGACCATCAACGAGGACGACCACATGTTTGGTCTTTCCTGCGCGAAGAAATACGGGGGCGTTTACGTGCCCCCTCATCAGGCGGTTATTCACCAGTATGCAAGGGAAATGCTTGCGGGCGGCGGAAAAATGATTTTGGGCTCCGATTCCCACACCCGCTACGGCGCGCTGGGAACCATGGCAATCGGCGAGGGCGGCCCGGAGCTTGTGAAACAGCTTCTTGGGCAGACCTATGACATCGGTATGCCGGGTGTAGTCGGCGTGTATCTCACGGGAGAGCCGGTAAAGGGCGTCGGCCCTCAGGACGTGGCCCTTGCGATTATCGGCCAGGTGTTTGCAAACGGGTATGTAAAAAATAAAGTGATGGAATTCGTGGGGCCGGGCGTGTCCTCCTTGAGCGCTGATTTCAGAATCGGCATCGACGTTATGACGACCGAGACCACTTGTTTATCCTCCATCTGGCGGACCGACGATGTGATTAAGGAATTTTATGAGATTCATGGAAGAAGCAAAGACTACAAAGAATTAAATCCCGGTGAGACGGCTTACTATGACGGCATGATTACCGTTGACCTTGGGAAAATAAAGCCCATGATTGCCATGCCTTTCCATCCCAGCAATACCTACACTATTGAAGAGTTAAATGCAAATCTTCTGGATATTTTGGAGGATGTGGAGAAAAAGGCGGCGGTTTTCTTGGACGGGGCCGTGGACTTTACTTTGAAAAATAAGGTAAGGGATGGAAAACTTTATGTGGACCAAGGAATTATTGCGGGCTGTGCCGGCGGCGGCTTTGAAAATATCTGCGCGGCGGCGGATATTATGAAAAATTCCTATATCGGCTCCGACGGCTTTACCTTGAGCGTGTATCCGGCCTCCATGCCGATTTATATGGAGCTGATTAAAAACGGATGCGCGGCTGCGCTTCTTGAGACGGGCGCGGTGATAAAGACCGCTTTCTGCGGGCCGTGCTTTGGCGCGGGGGATACGCCTGCCAACAATGCGTTCAGTATCCGTCATTCCACAAGGAATTTCCCTAACAGGGAAGGATCCAAGCTGCAGAGCGGGCAGATTTCCTCGGTGGCCCTTATGGATGCGCGTTCCATTGCGGCGACGGCGGCAAACAAGGGTGCGCTCACGGCGGCAACGGAGTTTGAGGGAACGATTAACCGGTATCAGTATCATTTTGACGCAAATATTTATGCCAACAGGGTGTTTGATTCCAAGGGGATAGCCGACCCTTCCGTTGAAATTCAGCTTGGCCCCAATATTAAGGACTGGCCGGTTATGACGGAATTGCCGGAAAATCTGGTGCTCCGGGTGGTGTCGGAGATTCACGACCCGGTTACCACTACGGACGAGCTGATTCCTTCAGGGGAAACCTCCTCCTATCGCTCCAATCCTTTAGGGCTTGCGGAGTTTACTTTATCCAGAAAAGACCCCGCGTACGTGGGGCTCGCTAAGGACATTCAGGCTGCCCAAAAGGCCGTGATGGAGGATAAATGTCCTTTGGAGGCAAAACCGGAACTTAAGGCTGTGATGGAAGTGATAAAAAAGGATTACCCGGAAGTAGGAAAGAAAAACATAGGATTCGGTTCTACCATTTTCGCGGTAAAACCCGGCGACGGCTCGGCGAGAGAGCAGGCGGCCTCCTGTCAGAAAGTATTGGGCGGCTGGGCGAACATTGCAAACGAGTACGCCACCAAGAGATACCGTTCCAATTTGATTAACTGGGGTATGCTTCCTTTCCTTATCCCGGAGGGCGAGCTTCCCTTTAAGAATAAGGATTATCTTTTCTTCCCCGGCATCAGAAAAGCCGTTGAGGAGGAGGCCGAGGAGATTAAGGCCTATAGGGTAGGCGAGGATTCCCTGAGCGAATTTACCTTAAGGCTTGGAGAGCTTACCAAGGAAGAACGGCAGATTATTTTGAAGGGATGTTTGATTAACTATAATAATAGGAAGATGTAAATGGGAAGAGCGCTTGCTTTTGGGCAGGCGTTCTTTTTGTTTGCTGCAATTTAAGCTTTTAATTTCTCATTCACCCTATCCATCACCGAAGCAATAAACACGCCCGCCGCCATAAAAAATACATTGATAAGACAAGAGGCAGCGGAAATTTTAAAGCTCTCAAAGGGAATCGTCATAAAGGTAGCGGAAACAACCGTCCCCACAATGGCGTGGAAAGCTACGGAGTAATGCCTATCAAATAAAGAGTTTACCGTTTTGGAAAGAGCAGCAATGGTAATCACCCCGCCGATTCCCGCAGGGATAAGCACCGCCGGGGTCAAATGGCCGATGCCGTCAACAAAGGGCGTATAAAGCCCTAAGGGCATAAGGAGGGTGGAAAAGCTCATGCCCGGCGCAATAATGCTGAGGGCAAGACAGAAGCCGCAGAACAAAAACCAAATAAAATTCGGCTGAATTACGGCGGAGGTTTTTTTTAGGCAGAAAAGCAGGGAAAAAATAATCAGTATGGCCGTGAGCATAGAGATAATAGACGCGCTATTTCGGCCGGACAATCCCGCCTCCCGCCAAAGAGACGGGAGCATCCCCATAATTAGTCCCACAAAAAGGCAGATAGAGGGAGCGGGGTATTTTTCTAAAAAGAAAGCTAAAATATTGGCAACGCCCATAAAGCCTAGAATATACCCGATAAAGTACGGAAAAAGCCTTGGCATATGGGTTTTAAATCTGTGGACGGGGTCGGAGAGAAATTCCATAACGGGTTTGTAAACTCCAAACATAACGCTTAAAACCCCTCCGCTGATGCCGGGCAGGACGGCCCCTAGCCCGATAAGCGCGCCTTGAAAAATCCGAAACATTATTTTTATCAGAACCATCTTTCCCCATTTCCGTGCAGCCCTGCACAAAAAGTATGTGATTTATTTTATGAGATATGGAGGGATTTTTATTACCTTTTTGTTAGAGCTTTTTACTAGACTTTTTATTAGAAATAATCAGCGATGGAAGGCAGTTTATTCCCAAAATAACTTGTTTCATTACATATGGCTTGGCAAAAATTTCTTTCCGGCTAAATTAATCTTTTTAAAAGTCGATAAATATTACACAGATATTTATGGCCATAATACTGTTAAAAAAATTTAACAGGAGGAAGAATGCGAATAAATTCCGGCACAATAGGAATGGAATCCGCCAGAAGCTACTCTTCCATTTCTGGGAGGGTAAGCAGATTAGTTATTACAAACGGCAGGCAAAGCCTTAAGGATGGAACCGGGACTTTGCTTGGAAACACTTTAAACAATGAGTCGGAGAGCGAAGCTGCGGAGGCGAAAAAAGGCGAGGGACAGAAAAATTCCAAGGGAATGTTATGGAGCGCCTTTGATGGGATGAATAGTAGAACAAGTATGTTCACTTCGGGAAGCGTGCGCAGTATCGATGTATCCACAGTCCGCGAACAGCTAAATGAAATTCGGCAGCAGTGCATCAATTACCTGATTGACCTTCTTTTCCCGGAGCGGAGAAGAAGCCTTTGGGGAAGCGGCAGCCAAACGGGAAGCAGCCGGAGTTACAGCGACGGCTCTTCGGGCTCGGAGGGGGCTGGTTCAAGCGGTTCTGTTTTAGATGGGTTTGAATCGGACAATGCTGCTTCCGTGTCGGGAGTAAATGTCAAAACCTTTATCTTCAGCAATCAGTACTACCATGAAGAGACGGAGGTTACCGGATTTTCAACGCAGGGAACAGTTAAATGCGCCGACGGCAGGGAAATCAATTTTAACCTCAATCTGGAAATGAGCCGCAGTTTTCAGGAGTATTATGAGGAAAACGTGAGCATGAGGCAGGCTTCTCTGTGCGATCCGCTGGTGATTAACCTAAACGGAAACATAGCTGATTTATCCGACCAGACCTTTTTGTTTGATTTAGATGGGGATGGTGAAGAGGATGAAATCAATCGCCTTGCGTCAGGCAGCGGTTTTCTAGCGTTAGATAAAAACGGCGACGGGATTATCAACGACGGGACGGAGCTTTTTGGAACGAAATCAGGCGACGGTTTTGCGGACCTTGCGGCCTACGATACCGACAACAACGGATTTATCGACGAGGGCGACGAAATCTGGAATCAATTGAAAATCTGGGTGACAGACGAAAACGGCGAACAAAAGCTTTATTCCCTTGCGGAAAAAGGAGTAGGCGCTATCTGCCTGCAGAACGCCGCCACAAATTTTGCAATCAAGGATGAAAACAACGAGACAAAAGGGGTAATCCGCAAGACGGGCGTTTTCTTGTATGAAAATGGGAACGCGGGAACCGTTCAGCATGTGGATTTGGCCTTGCACGAACAAAAGAAACAGGAGGAGATTAGGAGAAACCAAAGCAAATATGAAAAATGGCTGTATGATATGGCCATGTAAAAAGGTATAAGAAACGGACATTCCAGCATAAAATAAGCTGGAGGTGTTCTATGAATAAACTTAGAGTCTTTCAAACTTTCAAAAAGAAAAGAATCGTATCAGGGTTTTTCCCAAAAAATCTTGGTACGATTCTTTTACTTTTGCTGCTGCTTCCCTACTTAATTACTTCCCTGTCAGGGAACGTAAAGGAGGGCGGCGCTGGGAAGCTGGATATTATTGAGGGCAGCTTCCATGAAGGACTTGTTTTTGTAAACAATACTACCGCTTACGGAAGTGAAAGTATTCCGCTGGAGGCGTATGTAGCGGATAGACTTGCACGGAGTATCGATGAAGATTTTGAGTTAGAAACGCTAAAGGCGCAGGCCGTTCTTATCCGCTCTTCCCTCTGGTCCTCTTTATATAAGGAAGAGAATTATAAGAGGGCGGTCAGTGAAATAAAGGTGGAAGATGCGGATTACGGGAGTATGCCCGCTTCGGAAAAAATTTTGGAAGCTGTGGCGGAGACGATGGGGGTATGCCTCACCTGCGAGGAACAGCCCGTAAACGGAGCTTATTTTGCGGTCAGCAACGGCGCTACAAGAAACGGAGAGGAATTATTTTCTGAGGAGTATCCTTATTTAAAAAGCGTATTGTGCGCGAGGGATTTTCTCTCGGAGGCTTATACAAGCTCCTTGGACTATAGCAGGGCCGAATTTGATAAAATTTGGGGAGAAATTCCTTCTTTTACCATAACGGAGGAGGAGATTTTAAAAAAAGGAAAAGTCACAGCGGAAACAGAATTAGAGGATGTCACTTTGTACAGGGACAGCGTGGGGTACGTGTTGTATCTATTGCGGAACGGAAAATTTGTGCTGGGAGAGCAGTTTCGGGAAAGCTTCCGCCTTTCCTCCGCCAGCTTCCATTTAAGCGGGGAGGGCAATCAGGTGCATATGGCGGTAAAGGGCGAGGGGCATGGGTTTGGAATGAGCCAGTTTGGGGCCAATGAAATGGC
This sequence comes from Clostridium sp., assembly GCA_023663815.1. Lineage (GTDB taxonomy): Bacteria > Bacillota > Clostridia > Lachnospirales > Lachnospiraceae > Suilimivivens. The sequence goes on along the minus strand of JAMPGS010000013.1, from coordinate 14,060 downwards.
GAAGGAGGGAAGCGATTACATAGAGATATTAAATTATTTTTTTGACAGCGTAATAATTACAAAATTTGAATAAAGAAGGAAAAAAGGGAAAAACTAACCATAAGAACCATTTAAAAGAAGTTCTAGGAGGAGAAAAATGAGAGGAAGTAGAAGAAAAGGCCTTGCGAAAGAAAGGTTTCTTATGGTTGCCTCGGCTGTGCTGGTGCTGGGGTCCCTGACAGCCACCGGATTGTGGTTAGGGAGAGATGGAAAAAGCAAAGACGAGGAATATGTGGTAGATTTAAGCGCAATTGAAAACAATACTGCGGCTCAGGCGGGAGAGGGCGAGGGAACCCTAGCGGAGAGCATAAGGCAGGATATTTCTACCGATGATTTGGATTATGACCCTTATTTTCAGGAGACAAATTCTCAGAGGGTAGAAAATCCCGATGAGTCCGACAGTGAAAGCATGTCGGAGGGCGCGCAGGGCGAGAACGGAGAAAAGAAAACCGACGCGGGCAGCGCGGCCGGAAATGGCAGCGAGGATAAAGCCGAGGAAAGCAGCGCGGCCGGAAAGAGCGACGAAAAGAAAACTGATGGAGACAGCGCGGCGCGCAAGAGCGATGAGGAAAACTCAGAAGGAGAAGCGGAAGAAGGCGAGGGCACGCCCGCTCTTTCAACGGCTATGCAGCCCGCTCTTACCTTCAGCGATTCGGACACGTTGATTTGGCCCGTTGTGGGGAATATTCTGGTAAATTACAGCATGGACAAGACCGTTTATTTCCCTACCCTTCAGCAGTATAAATATAATCCCGCTATTATTATTCAGGCAAATCAAGGAGATTTAATCACTGCGGCTTCGGCGGGAAAGGTAATCTCCGTGTTTTCCGACCCGCAGATTGGAAACGGGGTCACCATGGAATTGGGCGGCGGCTATGAGGTGACTTACGGGCAGCTTACCAACATCCTTGTGTCGGAGGGCAGCTATGTAGCGGCCGGCGACGTGATTGCCGAGGTGGCCTCTCCCACCAAGTATTTCAGCGTGGAGGGAACCAACGTGTATTTTAAGCTGACGAAGGACGGCGAGCCGGTAAATCCCATGGCAAAGCTGAGCTGATAGGGAAAGGGTTAAATAAAATGATGTATATTATCGGCGGTAAAGTGTTGACTATGGCCGGGGATATCTGGGAAAAGGGATATCTGTGCATCGAAAACGGAAGGATAAAGGAGTTGGGGCCTATGAAAGATGGAGCCCCTTTTCCTTTGCCGGAGGGCGCGGAGGTCATAAACGCCCTCGGCTGTATTGTGATGCCCGGCTTAATTGAAGCCCACTGTCATATGGGAATCACCGAGGAAAAGAAGGGGATGGAGGGAGACGACTGCAACGAAACGGTAAATCCTATTACTCCCTACCTGCGGGCCATCGATGCGATTAATCCCATGGACGCAGCCTTTGACGACGCCCTGCGGGCGGGAATTACCTCGGCTATGATAGGGCCGGGCAGCGCCAACGTGGTGGGAGGTACTTTTTCTTTTGTGAAAACCTGCGGAAGAAGCATCGATGAGCTTACGGTGTTATCTCCCGCAGCCATGAAGATTGCTTTTGGGGAAAACCCAAAGGTAAATTATTCCGGGCAGGGCAAGTCGCCCTCCACGCGGATGGCAATCGCGGCCATGCTCAGGGAGGAGCTTTTTAAGGCCCGGCAGTATTTTGAAAAAAAGCGTCAGGGCATGAGCCCGGAGGAAGAGGATTTTCGCTATGAGTGCTGGATTCCGGTGTTTGAGGGAAAAATTCCCTTGAAAGCCCACGTACATCGGGCAGACGATATTCAAACGGCAATCCGCATTGCAAAGGAATTTCATTTAGATATGACGTTAGACCATTGCAGCGAAGGGCATTTGATTACCGAAGCAATTAAAAAATCGGGATTTCCAGCGATTGTAGGGCCCGACCTTGCCAGCCGGAACAAAATTGAAGTCCAAAATATGGCCTTTAAGACCGTTGGAATCTTAAATAAAGCGGGAATAAAGACGGCCATCACCACAGACCATCCGGTTTCCTTGATTCAGTCGCTTCCCGTCTGCGCGGGGCTGGCGGTAAAGTCCGGGCTTGACGAGACGGAAGCCTTAAAATCCATTACCATTTACCCGGCGCAGATATGCCGGACAGAGAATCGAGTAGGTTCGCTGGAGATTGGAAAGGATGCAGATATCGCCATTTTTGACAATCTTCCTATTAAGATAGAAGCAAAAACCATGTGTACGATGATAGAGGGTAAAATTGTCTATGCGGACGACACTTTTCCTTTACCTGCCAGCCAGAAAACTGTATAATAAAAGGAAATATAAATGCTCGGCAAGGAACAGTCGGGCATTTTTTGCAAGGCGGGCGGCAGTATATTCTCTTTTGCTATAGGCGCCGCGGTTGTAAAATAAAAAAGAAGCGATAGACAGCGGCGGATATTTGCCGCGGGAAATGAGGAAAGTATGAGGGTTGTGGTGTTGGCAGGCGGAATTAGCACGGAGCGGGACGTATCCTTAAGTTCCGGGGTTATGATTTACCGGGCTTTAAGGGAAAAGGGGCACAGGGCGGTCTTGCTGGATGTGTATCTGGGATATACGGAAGAAGCGTTTCAAAGTTCCGCGGAGGCGGGCGGTATTTTTGAGCTTGACAGGGATTGGGCGGTAGGCATGGGGGATATCACGGAGGAAAATCCCGATATCAGCCGGATTAAGGCCATGCGGCCGGACGGGGAGAAAAATTTTTTCGGGCCGGGCGTGATTATGATTTGTCAGGCGGCGGACGTGGTATTTCTGGCGCTTCACGGAGAAAGCGGGGAGAACGGTAAGATACAGGCCTGCTTTGACCTTATGGGAATTAAGTATACCGGCACGGATTATGTGAGCTCCGCCCTTTCCATGGATAAGGGACTTTCCAAGGAGCTGTTTGCCTACCACAAAATTCCCACGCCGGCCAGCGTGCGAATCGGAAGGGAAGTATATGAAAGAAGAGAAAATTTATCGCTGGAGATTCCTTTTCCCTGCATTGTGAAGGCCTGTTGCGGAGGTTCCAGCGTGGGGGTCAGCGTTGCAATGACGCCGGAGGATTATGACAAAGCTCTTGAGGAAGCGTTTAAATATGACGGGGAAGCCCTTGTGGAGCAGTACATTGAAGGAAGAGAATTTTCCGTAGGAGTAATAGACGGGAAAGCCCTTCCGGTGATTGAAATTGCCCCTCTTGCGGGATTTTATGACTATAAAAGCAAATATCAGCCCGGCGCGACCCTAGAGACCTGCCCAGCCCATATTTCCCCCGAAAAGACGGCGGAAATTCAAAGCTGTGCGGAGAAGGTTTTTAAGGTTCTGCGGCTGAAAAACTATGCTAGGATGGACTTTATGATGAACGGGCAGGGAGAGATATTCTGCTTGGAAGCCAACACGCTGCCAGGCATGACGCCGACATCCCTTCTGCCTCAGGAGGCGGCCGCCGCGGGAATGGATTTTGGGGAGCTCTGCGAGAAGATTATGGAAAACGCTTTGTCCTGAACGGGCGGCAATTAAAATAGGTGATGGGAGTAAAAAATGTCTATGAAAAATATGACCCTGCCTCATATTGCAAAGGCCTGCAAGGGCGTTTTATATGGGCTTGAGGTATCGAAGGAAAGGGGCTCAGCAGGAGAGAAGGAGGCCTCCTGCGTTGTGATTGATTCCCGGAAGATAGAAAAAGACGGTATTTTTATCGCAACAAGGGGAGAAAAGGTGGACGGCCACTCCTTTATTTTTGACGTGGCGGCAAAGGGAGCCTTGGGCGTCGTCTGTGAAAAGGCGCCGGAAAACTGCCCGGTTCCTTATATTTTGGTGGAGGATTCCTTTCAAGCCTTAAAGGAGATTGCGGAATATTACAGGCAGCAGTTAGAAATTAAGGTGGTAGGGATTACCGGTAGCGTGGGAAAAACCAGCACCAAGGAGTTTATAGCCGCGGCGCTTTCCCAGAAGTATAAGGTTTTAAAAACCGTTGGAAATTTTAACAATGAAATAGGTCTTCCTCTGACGGTGCTTTCTATCAGGTCGGAGCATGAAATTGCGGTGCTTGAGATGGGCATCAGCAATTTTGGCGAGATGCACCGCTTAAGTAAAATAGCAAGGCCGGATATCTGTGTGATGACAAATATCGGCAGGTGTCATTTAGAAAATTTGGGCACGCGGGAAGGCATTTTCAAGGCCAAATCGGAGATTTTTGATTTTATGAACCCGGACGGGTACGTGTTTGTAAATGGGGACGACAATCTTCTTGCGCTGGTGCGGAAAAAGGGCAGTCATAAGACGGTGCATTTTGGATTTGGCCCTGAAAATGAAATTTTTGCAAGCGATATCGAGGGCCGGGGGCTGTTTGGCTCCCATGCGGTGATTCATACACGGCTGGAAGGGCATCCTATGGAAATTTTCCCCGTGGAGGTTCCCCTTCCTGGGAGGCATATGATCATGAACGCGCTGGCGGCAGCAGGCGTTGGGATACAGCTTGGTCTTTCCAGCAAGGAAGTGCGGCAGGGCATTGCGGAGGTGGAGGAAGTAGGCGGGCGGGGCAATGTGGTTTCCCTTCCCGGATACACATTAATTGATGGAAGCTACAATGCAAATCCAGAGTCCATGAAGGCGGCTATCGGACTGCTCACTTTGGCGGAGGGCAGAAAGGTGGCGGCGCTGGGCGATATGTTTGAGCTGGGAGAAAAGGAAAAGCAGCTTCACGCTGAGGTGGGCGATTATGCGGCGGCTCAGGGAATCGACGTCCTTATCTGCGTGGGAAAGCTCTCCGAAAATATGTATGCAGCGGCTGAAAGGAGCGCGGAGGACAAAGAAAAGAAAACGACAGTTTACTATTTTAAGGATAGGGATGAGATGCTGAAGGAACTTCCCATCCTGATAAAAGAAGGAGATACCATTTTGATAAAGGCCTCCCATGGAATGAAATTTGAGAAAGTAGCAGAATTTTTGCAAAAAAAAGCAGGTTTCTAAAAACCTGCTTCTTCTTTTATCCTAAAATAAGTTTCCTTGATAATGCCCTGCGTATAAGCGCCTACCCGCTTTTGGTCCTCTTTTGAAAGATCCTTAACGCGGAAGGGTTTGCCGTATTCTAAGATAACGCGGGTCTTTTTGATTTTTGGGAGGTGGTCCTCGAAAATATCGGCGGAGTTATAGATAGTCATAGGCACGATGGGACACCCTGTCTTGGAGGCAATCTTAAAGCTCCCCTCGTGAAAATCTATAAAGGTGTGGTTTACCCGGTTTCTGGTTCCTTCCGGGAAAATGCAGATAGAAATACCGGATTTTACTTTATCGATGGCGGCTAAGATAATTTTCAGGCCCTGCTTGATGTCGTTTCTGTCCAAAAACAGACAGTGGAGATTTTTCATCCAGTTGACAAGGGAGGGATAGCGCAGCATTTCTTTTTTGGCGATATAGCCGGTGGGTCTGGGAACGCGGACATAGGTAATCAAAATATCAAAATAACTGCGGTGATTCCCTATATAAAGCACCGGCTCGTCCTTTGGGACGTTTTCTTCGCCCCTTACGCTGACGGAGGTTCCGGCCAGGAGCAAAACTACTCTGAAAGCCCAGTTTACGATGGCAAGGGAGCTTTTATTTTTGATATCCATATTGAATTTGCCGATAATCCACTCGATTATCAGGAGCGGGATGCTCAAAATGAGAAATAAAATTACAAAGATAACCACAGAAATAAATCGAATCATAGTGAATAGTGTTTCCTTTCAGGTGGGTTTTACATTCTTCTAGTATAAGGGATAAAAGGGGATTTTGGCAAGCGATTGCCATATGCATAAATTAATCACTCTTCCTTTATCCAAATTGTGATGCTTTTCCGAAGCGCGACCCGGCCAAATTTTGCCATCTGCTGGCTGCTGTTTCCTTTTTGCTGTTTGAGCGAGTATATGGTTTTAACCTTAAATCCAAATTGTTCTGCAAAGGATGAGCTCAAAAAATCCACAGGGATTACTTCCCCCCCATATCGAACATTGTCGTTTACAAAAGCGACTGTTGCTCCCGGCTTACACACTCTATAAAGCTCGGCATAAACAAACGCTAGTTCAGTGAAATACCCTTCAACCATGCGGATAACGCCGTTATTATTTAAATCTCCATTTTTTTTACGTTTTTCAAGCGCAGACATTATTTCATTAAAGACAGCATTGTTCTTGATAGTGTTATAAATAAAATCAAATCGAGTTTTTTGTCCGATACTTTCATAATATTTTTTGAGTTCATTGATTTTAGAATGACTTTCAACGGTACAGGACAATAAACTTTGCCGCATATCTTTTATTTCTTGTTCCCCAAGCCCTAAATATACTAATTCAAGAGCATACGTCCTTGTATAGTCGTATCGATTGCAGTAAGGAGGCGAAGTTATTACCCCTGTCAAAAAATTTTCCTGTAATTTAGGCAGATTATATAATACGCTGTCTGGTATAAATTTAATTTCAGCCTCTTCATTTTCTTTTTCATTATTTTGTATGGTTTCAATGTCGGTCAAAACATGGCGCAGTTCCTCAAGAATCGTTTCTTTAGAATCAAGAATTGTCTCTCTAACATATTTTGGAGGCAAAAGCTTTTGACCTTTTTCCGTTCTAAGTTTATTTACCGCCATCACTTTTTTTGACCTGCAATCCCAGCTAAGATATTGTCCCGCCTTTGACGTATAACTGCATCGTTCCAATGAATTTAAAATACAAAGAGTTAAAAGATTTTTAACTGCCTCGGAATATTCAGCCTTATCTCTCCACTTGGCGATATAATGAAGAAATTTTTCGTTTTCTTCCGGGTATGCATCCTGCGTAATTGTAATATAGGGCGTACATTTATGATAAACCGGGGGTACATTTAACGCTTCAACATCTTTAATAAGAGCCTTGATTTCATTTAAATCGTATTTAAATATAGCGGCTTTTGCCTTTATAGAAACGGAGGAAATAGGTAGAATATCATAACCAATACTATTAATTCCCTTCATTTGACAAACTAACGCTGTGGTTCCTGAACCCATAAACGGGTCCATCACCCAATCTCCCGGCTGGGCGTTCATTTCGTCAAGAAGAAGGTTCACAAGATTAGCGGAAAATCCTTCCTTATATTTCAGCCAGCTATGCAGAACATCTTTTTTATTTAATTGATAACTAACGTTTTGGCGATTGAATTTATCTGTTATTTTGAGCATTTTTGAATATTTTTTCTCAATTTCTTTTCTTGCTTTATCTGAACAAAAACTATTTGCAGAAAAATTGTCTATCAAAAAATCATCAACTGGTATTTTTATAAACGAAAGCTGTTCATATATTTGTTCCATTTTTTACCTCAGATTCTAAGAAGCCAATTACAGTACTCTACAAGCTGGTTGTTATTGGTTAAATTGGCCGCGTTTGTCATTACTCCCGTTTGTAGCTGCCCAAAAATTTCAACTGCCATAGCGTTTGCTATTGCTGCGCCTACAAACGATGTTTGAACAGCGTAGCCCTCATTTGTAAAACTGGTTCTGATTCTATCAAGGGCGGTGTTAGCTGTTTTCCAATGCTCGTCAGCCCCGGCTGGGTCTATTCCGCCTTTAAGTTCCCCAAGCATAATTATTTTATCTGCCGACTTAACAATTTTACCATTATCATAGCTTTGCATATTTCCCTCGAACAAGCAAATATCTACATTTTTCTTTACAATTGGAATATTAAGATTAAATGCAAGAATCTTGTCTCCATGGCCGCAATTCCAATAGATAGCCTTTAAATTTTTTTCAATGTCAACGTCATTTTCACTTTTACGTATCCATGTGCGTAAACCATTTTTATTAGGCATCCAATTATAAATAATTCCCTGAACATTCATACAGGATAGTACGGTGCGGATAAATTTTTCCTGCCCTAACGTCCCGACGCGATTTCTCATCATTCCGCCTACAGCATCGCCTTTTATCAGTAAATACCTATAAATTGCTTCGTCAATATAATTTTCACCGGCAGGTTTAAGAAATTTCTCTATCAGCTCTTTAATTGCCATCGTTTGGTCGTCTTTATCCAAGTAATGCATTGATTTGTCTGATAACCCAGATGCGGTAAGCAAAAATGGGCGTATAGAAGAAATTTTAAGAAACTCGTCAGGCCCTGTCGTGTTGGCCGCCATGGCTTTAAACGCCAACGCATTTTTGACATATGGGTCCCCAATTATATTTTTTTCCAGCGCAATATTTAAAAAGCCCGCACGGGTCTGCTCATACGTCGTGACTAAATCCTGCGGCTTTGTAATAAAGCAATTAAATTTTTTATCCATAGCTCGTCCTTTGCGTTAATAACATATACTTACTATCTTCCACTTAAAAAATTATATCATACCTAAACGTTAGCGTCACGGCAAAGACAAGAAAAAAATATTCCAAAAAACGTTGAAGTTTTTAGAAGAACAATTTTATCCCCCGCCGTCTGGACTTCCCTTCTAATCTCTGATAAAATAAAGAAACGCTTACACTACATCAGAACGGAAAAAGAGGAAAGAGTGAAAGATAAATCTTTCGCTCAAAGAGTTTGTGTCTGCGCTGCATCCACAAACTCCGTTATGCGCAAAAAGCAGCGCAGAAATGGGTAAAAATATGGACAAAATTGCAGTCTTAATTCCATGTTATAACGAAGAAAAAACCATTGCCAAGGTGATAAGGGACAGCAAGGCGGCCTTGCCGGAGGCGGTTGTTTACGTATATGACAATAATTCCACGGACCGCACGGCGCAAATTGCCGCAGGCGAAGGGGCGGTGGTGCGCAGGGAGTACATGCAGGGCAAAGGCAACGTTATCAGGAGAATGTTTCGGGAAATAGACGCGCAGTGTTACATTATGGTGGACGGGGACGACACCTACCCCATGGAGTTTGCCCCCGCTATGGTGGACAAGGTTTTGCGCCAAAATGCGGATATGGTGGTGGGAGACAGGCTTTCCTCCACTTATTTTGAGGAAAACAAGCGGCCTTTCCATAATATGGGGAATTCCTTGGTGCGGGCCAGCATTAACCATTTGTTTGGCTGTAGGATAAAGGATATTATGACGGGCTTTCGGGCCTTCAGCTACGGGTTTGTAAAGACCTTTCCGGTGCTTTCCAAGGGCTTTGAGATTGAAACGGAGATGACGATACATGCGGTCTACAATCATATGCAGATTGAAAATGTAGTGGTGGAATACAGGGACAGACCGGAGGGGAGCGTCTCCAAGTTAAACACTTATTCCGACGGCTTTAAAGTGCTGGGCACGATTTTTAGGCTGTACCGGGATTACAAGCCCTTTGGCTTTTTCAGTATTTTAGCCCTAGTATTGGCGGCGGCGGCGGTGCTTTTCTTTATACCGGTGCTGCTTGAATATCTGGAAACGGGACTTGTGTTGAAATTCCCTACGCTGATTGTCTGCGGGTTTGTGATGATGGCGGCAATCCAGTCTTTTTTTGCGGGCTTGATTTTGTCCAATATGGCGATGAAAAACCGAAGGGATTTTGAGTACCGCCTTACGCTGGTTTGCGAGAAGGAACAGCGGAAGGTTCAGGAAGAGAAAGAAGGAGAGGAAAAAGGGTGTTGAAAAAACTGATTTCGCAGTGGTATCTCCTGATGGTGATAGGGTTCTTTTTCTTCGCCGGTCTTGTGTTTTTCATCTGCGGGGAAAACAGCGTGATAGCCGTCCATGACAATTTGGATTTGTTTATTCCGCAGTTTCAAATGATGAAGGATACGGGAACTTTTTGGAGCCAGGGGGCCGAGGTTCCCTTTCTTGGAGGTATCAGCAGGGACGTTCTCCCGGCGGAGTTTTCTTTGTATACAATCTTATATATGATTTTACCGGCCTACCCGGCCTATATTGCGGGATATCTGCTCAAGATAATGATAGCGGTTTTTTCCTGTATTTTGCTGGCGAGGGATGTCTGCGGGGAAGAGTACGGCGACTATAAGCCTCTTGCGTGGCTTTTGGGGCTTGCCTACGGCGCGCTCAACGTGTTTCCCGCTTTTGGGATTCCCTTTGCGTCGATTCCCCTTGCCGTTTATCTGTTCCGCAGGATTTACAGGGAGCCGAGGGCAAAGTGGTTTGTCTTTTTGTTTTTTTATCCGCTTCTCTCTTATTTTTCCTATTTTGGGCTATTTATTTTGGGTTATATGGTTCTTGCGCTTATCTGGCTTTGGATAAAGGACAGGAAGTTTCCGGCAAGGCTTTTGGGGGCAGTCTGCGCGCTGTCGGCGGGGTGTATTGCCTGCGAGTACAGATTGTTTAAAATGATGCTGTTTGGGGACGAGGTGACAATCCGCTCCACCATGGAGGCGGGAAGCTATACGGCGGCGGAGATTATCAAAACCATTGGTGAAGTGTTCGCCAAGGGAATGTTCCACGCGGAGAGCGTACACACCTATTTGGTTTTGCCGGTGTGTATGCTGTACTTTTTTTATTTGAATTTTTCCTATATAAAAGAAAAAAACGGCAGGGGTATTTTTCACGACGCGTATAACTTGCTGATGCTTGTGCTTGTCTTTAACAGCGCGGTCTATGGAATTTATTATTGGGAGAGCTTTAGGACGCTGGTGGAACGTTTATGTCCGCCGCTTACCGGCTGGCAGTTTAACCGGACGATATTTTTCAGTCCGTTTGCGTGGTACGCCGCTTTTTTTCTGGCTTTAAAGCGAATGTACGACGAGCGGAAAAAGATTTGGAAGCTTTTGGCGAACGGGCTGGCAATAGAGGCGGTTTTGCTTATAGTGTTGTCGGATACCCGCTACAATGATTTATACCACACCTGCTTTAGCGAGGCTTACCGGCTGGTGAAAGGAGCGCCCTCAAGCCAGTTGGGGTTTGGAGAGTTTTATTCAAAGGAACTGTTTGATGAGGCGAAGAAGGATATTGGGTACGACGGCGAGTGGTCCGCGGCTTATGGTTTTTATCCGGCTATTTTGGAATACAACGGTATTGCAACGCTGGACGGGTATTTGGGTTTTTACTCGCAGGAATATAAGGAGGCTTTCCGAAAAGTGATAGCCCCCGCTTTAGAGCGGGTGGAGGAGAGCAGGGAATATTTTGATACCTGGGGGGCCAGAGCCTACCTATATTCGGGAACGGACTTGTCCATTGTGAACGCGTCGCGGGACTACAGTGTTTCGGATAAAAATATTTACATTGACACGGAGGCTTTTAAGGCTCTTGGAGGGCGGTATCTTTTTTCAAGGATTGATTTAACCAATGAAGAGGAAGCGGGGCTTTTACTGGCGGGCGTTTATACTCATGAGAAATCTCCCTATACCCTATATGTTTATAGGGCCTTGTAAAATTATAAAAATAAAACTTGGCAAAATAAAAAACCTGTCGTGCAGACGAACTGCATAACAGGTTTTTTATGCGCAGAAATAATTTGCGCTGGGACAGCACGCGCTTAATCGATAATTTCCCCAGCCTTATACCGGGCAACCACGTTTTGGATGCGCTCGTTGGGATCTAAAAGGTCGCTGATGGATGCGTCGTGGTTTAAGGTGTCGATGATGTAGGCAATGTACTTGCTCATGTCGCAATCGACGTACCATTCGCGCTGAAGAAGCTCCGGCGTCTGGTAAACCAAATTTGTGGTGAGCACTCCGTCGATGATGCCGTTCTCGTAAACCTTGTCAAATTTTTCAAGTCCGCTGGTGAACAAGCCAAAGGTTGCGCAGATGAAAATTTTGTCCGCTTTCCGCTCTTTTAGGGCGGTGGCAACCTCAAGGACGCTCTCGCCGGAGGAAATCATATCGTCGATTACAACCACGGTTTTCCCTTCCACGGAGGTACCAAGGAACTCATGGGCGACAATGGGATTGCGGCCGTTGATAATGCGGGTGTAGTCCCTTCTCTTATAGAACATACCCATATCCAGTCCAAGGACGTTTGCCATATAAATCGCCCGCCCCATGCCGCCTTCGTCGGGGCTTATCACCATCATATGGTCGGAGTCGATCCTTAAGTCGGGAACGTGCTTTAACAGTCCCTTGATAAACTGATAGGTGGGCTGGACGGTTTCAAAACCGTGAAGGGGAATTGCGTTCTGCACTCTGGGGTCGTGGGCGTCAAAGGTAATAATATTGTCCACGCCCATCTCCACCATTTCCTGAAGGGCAAGGGCGCAGTCAAGGGATTCCCTTGCGGTCCTCTTGTGCTGGCGGCTCTCGTATAGATAAGGCATAATCACGGTAATCCGCCTTGCCTTGCCGCCCACGGCGGCGATGATTCGCTTTAAATCCTGATAATGGTCGTCTGGGGACATATGGTTCATATGGCCGCACAGGGGATAGGTTAAGCTATAGTTGGTGACGTCCACAAGAAGATAGAGGTCGATTCCGCGGACGGACTCTAAAATCATTCCCTTGGCTTCACCTGAACCGAAACGGGGAACCTTTGCCTTTAAGATGTAGGAATCCCTCTGATATCCGGCAAAGGCAAGGCTGTCCTTGTGTTCGCTTTCGCGGGCAGTTCTCCATTTTACCAGATAGTCGTCAACCTTTTGACCCAAGGCCCTGCATCCTTCGAGGGGAATCATGCCGAGAGAACCAACGGGTATTGTTTCTAAGTTTCTTTTTTCTTCACGTTGAGACATGAAAGGTACCTCACTTTCTGTTTTGAAGTCTTTTTTGCAGCATCCGGATATCGTATCCGGTAAATTTACAAACAGTATATTGGCTGGTTATCCGGGAAAAAACTCTGTCCGAATAACGGTTTCTTATGTCCTCCAACGACAAGTTGGTTGAAATGATGGTTGACCTTTGGCTAAGATGCCGCTCGTTTAAGAGCGAAAACAGCATGGAAGGCGCCACATTTTTGGCGTATTCCGTCCCTAAATCGTCAATGATTAACAAATCGCAGCCGCTTAAATTTTCATAGGACCCCAAAGTATCGTCTTTATTTTTATAGTCGAATATGTTTTTGGATAAAAGTTCAAAGAGACCGGCCGCGCTGAAATAGATAACGGAGTGCCCGCTTTCTATTAATTCTTTGGCGATACAGCCGGATAAAAAAGATTTGCCTGTACCTACTGTACCATAAAAAAACAGATTATGGTAGTCAGAATCAAAGGTTTCTATAAATTTTCTGCTTTCGCTTACCGCTTTTTGAAAGCGTTCTAGGTGTTCGCCCTGATAATAATCGTAAGAAAGAACGCTAAAATTTTCTTTTTCCAGCGTATTACTGATGCCGGACTGCTCATAGAGAAGGCGTATAACGGCCTGCCTTAAGCAATGGCATTTCTGCCCGTCAATATAGCCGGTGTCCTTACAGTCGGGACAGTCGTAAACCGGCATGAGATAGTCGGAAGGATAACCGGCCGCCGCAAGAAGCCGCTCTTTTTCTAAGGTAAGCTGATGGATGGAGGCTTTTAAATCCTTGAGGGCGGCCGTATCGCCCGCAAGAAGCTTTTTCCCTTGGGCAACGGAAAGGGCGGCAACGGAATCGGATAATTCCCTGTATCCCTTTACATGTGTGAAAACATGCGTTTTGCGCTCCTCCAAGAGACGGCGGTTTTTGCTTTGTCTGTATTCATATTCCCGCATGATAGTATCATACTGAGAGTTAGTTAGTGCCACGGCCATTCTCCTTATGTATTGCCTAATTGCTTAAAATTTCCTGCTCTAATGTCTCGAAGTCATAGTCGGTATGCATAAACTGATTAAATAAATTGCGGGCTCCCGCTGAATTTCCCTGAGCTTTGGGAGCGGTTTTGCTTTTGGCGTAAGCGCTGTCCAGCTCCGCAATATCAGCCCTGTTGTGAACATTTTTCTTGCGCCAACTGGAGAGGATGCTGTCCGCGTATTCAAAGCGATGCTTGTCCGTCGCCATAACGGTGCGGGTGCAGGCCTCCGTGATAATATCCTGCGTAAATCCGTATTCCTTCAGCCACCTGTTGGCAAAGTCGGCCTCCGCCTTGGTGGGCGTCCCTGATTTTCCCAGGGCTTTCATGATGGCATAAACCGCTTTATCGTATTTACCGGCAGATTTTGCCGCCTGCTTGGGGGTGGAGATACCGGCTTCGGCCCAGCTTACGGCC
>JAMPGS010000139.1 GCA_023663815.1 Clostridium sp. | reverse complement strand
ATACTAATCGGCCGGGAGCCTGACCAAGAGAGGAAGGCGGAAGAGGAAGCTGAAAGGGAGGAGAGTAAGCGGAAGGGAAGCTGAAGGAGGAACGAGTAAGCGGAGGAAGCCGGAGCAAGAGAAGCAAATGTAAGGGAGATGTAAGAGAGAGAGCTGAAAGAGCTTGGTATTCGGTTTTGAGGGTGCGGTGGAAATTATAAATAAAAAAGTAAAAAGCAGTGTAAACTGCTTTTTTTATTGTTTGAAAAAGAGATATATGTTATAATTTTGTAGAAGCTGAGCTTCTATTTATAAATAACGGGGTGAGGTAAATGGATACAAGGATTCTCCTTGAAAATGGGACAAATGAATTAGAAGTATTGGAGTTTATGTTAGATGGGTATGCTTACGGTATCAACGTTGCAAAGGTGAAGGAAATCACTCCTTATCAAGAGACTGTTCCGGTGCCACATGCACATCAAAGCATTGAAGGTATTTTCATGCCCAGAGATAAGTTAATCACGGTGATTGACTTGCGAAATTGTTTAAATGGGGGGACTTCCAGTCCGGGAGGTTTGTTTATTGTCACAAATTTTAATAAGTTGGATATTGCTTTTCATGTGGACGCTGTGGAGAGGATTCACAGGGTATCCTGGGAGAGTATTATTAAGCCGGGGGCCGAGTTGTTTAGCGAGGAAGAAGGAATCACTACAGGTATTGTCAAATTGGACGACCAGTTGGTGATTATCCTTGATTTTGAAAAAATAGTGACGGACATTAATCCGGAGACGGGCCTTAAGGTAAGCGAGATTGACGAGCTGGGGAACAGGACGAGAAGCGACGTTCCGATTTTGATTGCGGAGGATTCCGTGCTCCTCAATCGTTTGATTGTAAATTCTTTAAAGAAAGCGGGTTATAATAATTTAACACGTACATATAACGGGCAGGAAGCCTATGAGTTTATTTTGGAGTGCAAGAGTCAGGGAACTTTGAAGGAGGATATTCAGTGTATTATTACCGATATTGAGATGCCGATGATGGACGGCCACCGGCTTATTAAGCTTGTCCGGGATGATGCGGTGGCAAAGGATATTCCCATTATCATATTCTCGTCTCTTGTAAATGATGAGATGAGAAGAAAAGGGGAAGCGTTGGGAGCGAACGCGCAGCTTTCAAAGCCGGAAATTGGAAATCTTGTGAGAATTATAGATGAGCTGGTAGGGCAAAAATAAGCGGTATATTTTAGTCTGAGCAATAAAACTGGTGTTTTAATAGGAATTGGATTTTATTATAGTAAGCTTTGCCACGCTTCGTAAGTCAATTTTTGCAATGCCTTACAGAGCGTGGCGGTGTTTGTGGGTGATTTTACAGCAGGGCAGATTGAAATGGTAAAAGATATCATTGAAAAAATAAAAACTGCGGAGAGGGTTCTTGTAGGTCTTGGCGAGGAGCTGGATACGCTGAAGGAGGTTAAGGCGACGGCTCAGTATAAAAATATCACTGAAAATATACCGGAGCCGCAAATGCTTCCCTTTGCTGAAAAAATAATGATAGATGAGATAAAAAGTGAAAAATGTGAAGCGTATAAGATACTCGCCGGATGTTTGAAGGAAAAAGATTATTTTGTTGTGTCGCTTTGTCAGGATGGATGTATCAGGGAAAGCGGTTTGGAATTACAGCGGATTGTAGAACCCTGCGGAGGATATGAAAAGCTGCAGTGCAGCGAAAGATGCAGCGATGAATTGTACGACGTCACAGAGGAAATGCTTTCGCCAGCGAGAAAATTGGCGGGCGACAAACAGCCTGGAAGCGCTTGGAAAAGTGAATGGGCAGCGCCTGTCTGTCCGTATTGCGGCTGCCCTTTGGTTTTTAATAATGTGAGCGCTTTGAATTACGTGGAGGAAGGGTATTTAAATCAATGGCTGGCATATAAAAAATGGCTTCAAAGGACAGTCAACAGAAAGGTTGTCATTTTGGAACTTGGGGTTGGGTTGAAATATCCAACGGTAATCAGGTGGCCTTTTGAGAAAATATTGTATTATAATCAGAAAGCAGAGCTTTTCAGGGTTCACAGCAAGCTCTATCAAATTCCAGAGGAGGTTAAGGAAAGAGCCTTTGGAATCTGCGAACCGCCTGAAGAGTTTTTAAAAGAATTGTCCGAAAATTTTTAGCTCGGACAGGGGACAAAGTATCGGTCCAATATATTAAAGTTTAGAATGAAAGCAGGGGTTTATTATGGCTACGGATGAAGAATATCTCGACAATTTATTAAAATCTTTAAATGAAAATGAGCCGCCGGAAAAAAGGATGGGTGCTGATTTTGAAGAGGAAAACGCGGCACTGTCGGCGGAAGAGACGTTACCGGAAGAAGCCGTGCTACCGGGGGAAAATGTGTCGATGAAGGAAGAGGCGTTATCGGGAGAAAATGCGTCGGTAGAGAAAAATGTGTTGCCGGGCGAAGATGCATTGCTGAAGGCAACTACGTTGCAGGATGAAGATACATTGCTGAAAGAAGCCGTGTTGTCGGGTGAAGATACGTTGCTGGACGAAGAGGCGTTATTGGCAGATAGGATGCCTCCTGTGGGAGATAGTTCCGCGGTTGAAGATGCCCTTTCAGCGGGGAACGATTTGTCGTTTGACGGGGTGAAAGAGGAAAGCGTTGCGCTGTCAGAAGGTAAATTATCAGAGGAAGATGTCTTTCCGGCGGGAGACGATTTATCAATAGAAGAGATTCTTGCAGCGGACGGCGATTCTGCAATCGAAGATATATCGCCGGAAGAAATCCTTGCCGCAGGGGAAGATTTATCAATGGAGGATATCCTTGCGGTAGGTGATGAATCTGCAACAGAAGATATGCTGCTGGCAGAAGAGGCCCTTTCAGCGGAAAGTGATTTGTCAACAGAGGTTGGGCAGGCCGCTGAAGGTTCTCTTTTGACAGAGGAAGAACTGTCAACGGAAGATATCTTTTCAGCGGAGGGAGCATTACCAACAGAAATTTCCCTTCCAACGGAGGAAGAATTGTCGGCGCTGCCAACAGAAATTTCTCTTCCAACGGAGGAAGAATTGTCAGCATTATCAACAGAAAGTGATTTTCCAATTGAAGAGATATTACCGGCGGAAGAGCTTCTTTCGGCAGAGGGCACTCTTTCGGACGAGGACACCTTGCTAGCCGCTGAAAATTTGGAGAACGGCGCATTGGAGGAAACGCTGGCGGAGGCAGAGGCAAACGCTGAAAACGACGTTCTTGGGGAGGAACTTATCGACGACCCTAATCTTTTGCAGATGCTTGAAAATATGGGCGATTCGGATCCGGATTTGGAGGAAATCAACAGCCTGCTGAACAAGGCAAATTTAAACGAGGGCGTTGACGACGATATGCTGGCGCTCCTTGAAAGCGCGGAAGAAAACCAGAATTACGGTGAGGGCGGGGAAGCCTTTGATATCTTTGCGGAAAGCGAGCTTGGAGAGCCCTCGGATATCAACATGGGCGGCAAAGCCAGCGGAAGCCGTGACGGGGAAGGCGCAAAGGGGAAGAAAAAGAAAGCCGGTTTTTTTGCGAAAATCATGGCATTGCTGACAAAGGAAGCGGACGAGCTGGATTCAGAGCCGGAAAAGGAAGCGGATACAAATGCGGATTTGGATTTGGAGTCTGATGAAAACGCAAGGCTTTTGGCGGAGTTAAGCGGCGAAAATAAAAAGAAGGCTCCTAAGAAAGATAAAAAAGAAAAGAAAAAGGCCGCAAAGAAGGATAAAAAGAAAGAAAAGCCTGCCGCTAAGAAAAAGGAAAAGCCCGCAAAGCAAAAGAAACCAAAGGAGAAAAAGCCGGCGCCGCCAGCGCAGAAGCCGGTAAAAATTTTAAATACAAAAGGGTTGTTGGCAATTATAGCGTTGTGCGCCACCTTGATTGCAAGTATCCTTATATTGAGCATGTTTCTCCCGCAGTTCGCAGGCAGGCAGGAAGCCCGCATGGCTTTTAGCGATGGAAATTACAAAGCGGTGTACGAGCTGTTTTATAAGAAAAATTTGAGCAGCAAGGAAGCGGAAATTTACAATAAAGCAAAAACTGTTCTGCGCATGGAGAGAAAGCTTGAATCCTACCAGAACAATATGGCGATGAACAGGGAGCTTGAGGCGGTGGATGCCTTGATTTTGGGCGTAAAGTGTTATCAGGGAATGTATGAGGCGGATACCTACGGGGTGCGTCAGGAGGTGGCTGCCATTTACCAGCAGATTTGCGGTATTTTGGAAAGCAATTACGGGATTTCCGAGGAAGAGGCAATTTCAATTACCAAGTATGACGATGTGGCTTATACAAGGCGCTTGAGGGCGATTGTGGGAATAGAGCCGACCCAGACGGAAGATGCGCAAACCAATGCGGCAAATGGGGGAAGCAGTGAAGCAGAGGACGCAGAAGCGGAGGATGCAGAGGCGGAAGATGCGGCGGTAGAAGCGCTTGAGGACGTTTTACCTGAGGAAGAGGATTTGGTTCAATAGACAGAAGCCGGCGCTGTGGCAAGCTCACTATTATAATTCGTAAAAATCTTTTTATACGAATTATACTGAAAATGAGGCATACCAAATGTAGCAAAATGTGATAAATGTAACAAATGTAGCAAAATGTAATAAATGTAGTAGAATGTAACAAATATAGTAGAGTGTAATAAAGCAGATGTAGATTAAACAACAAAAACAGGTAAAAGCACACAAAAAATCCTATTTTTAAGGGTGTAAAAAGCATGACGGCAATTATTGATTATGATGCGGGAAACATTAAGAGCGTGGAGAAAGCGCTTCTCAAGCTGGGCGAGGAGGCTGTTATTACCAGAGACAGGGAAATGATTTTAAATGCGGACAGGGTTATCCTGCCCGGCGTGGGAGCCTTTGGGGCGGCAATGGACAAGCTTCACGCCTACGGTTTGGCGGACGTGATTTATGACGTTGTGGAGAAGGGAACTCCTTTTCTTGGCATCTGTCTTGGACTGCAGCTTTTATTTGAAGAAAGCGAGGAAAGCAAAGGCGTTAAGGGGCTGGGAATACTTCCGGGTACGATTTTGAGAATTCCTGAGGAGGCGGGCCTTAAGATTCCCCATATTGGCTGGAATTCCTTGAAGTTTCCCAATCCGGGCAGGTTGTTTAAGGGAATACCGGAGGATTCTTGCGTTTATTTTGTCCATTCGTATTACTTGAAAGCAAAGGATGAAGGGATTGTGACGGCTTCCACGGAGTATGGCGCGCTGATTCATGCGTCGGTGGAAAGGGATAATGTCTTTGCGTGTCAATTTCACCCGGAAAAGAGCTCGGAGGTTGGATTAACTATTTTGAGGAATTTTATCAGCATTGGCCTATGACATGCGGGGTAATGAATTACGCTGATGTGTAAAAAGTTATTAATCTATTAAAAATACCACATATGAGATAAAAAATACGATAATACACAGGCTATAGGGAGCTTATTAGTTATAGGGCTTTTTTATGGCAGTATTAAACAATTTTTCGCAAAAATCCCGGAGGAAGCGCCTATGCATACAAAGAGAATTATCCCTTGTCTTGATGTGAATAACGGAAGAGTGGTAAAGGGAACAAATTTTATCAATTTAAGAGACGCCGGAGACCCGGTGGAGGTTGGAAGGGAATACGACAGAGCGGGGGCCGACGAGCTGGTTTTTTTGGATATCACGGCGTCCTCGGATAACAGAAGTATCAGGGCCGACATGGTGCGGAGGGTTGCGGAGACGGTTTTTATCCCTTTTACGGTGGGCGGCGGCATCAGGACCATAGAAGATTTTAAGATGGTTTTAAGAGAAGGAGCCGACAAGGTTGCAGTGAATTCCGCGGCGGTGATGAATCCTAATTTAATTCAGGAGGCGGCGGATAAATTTGGAAGCCAGTGCGTGGTGGTGGCGATTGACGCTAAGAGAAGCGGCGGCGGTTTTCATGTTTTTAAAAACGGCGGGCGCGTGGATATGGGAATCGACGCCGTAGAGTGGGCGATTAAGGCGGCCCGGCTTGGAGCGGGGGAAATACTGCTTACCAGTATGGACTGCGACGGGACGAAGGCGGGATACGACATTGAGCTTACGCGGCTGGTAGCCGAAAACGTTCCAATTCCCGTGATTGCTTCAGGCGGCGCGGGGAAAAAAGAACATTTTTACGAGGCTTTGGCGGAGGGAAAAGCTGAGGCTGTTCTAGCGGCATCCCTTTTTCATTACAAAGAGCTGGAAATACGGGAAGTGAAGGAATATCTGCGGAAAAAGGGGATTTCCGTGAGATTGTAAAATACGGCAGAAACGAGGAAAAAATAAATGGCAATGATAGACAACGATTGGCTGGAGTATCTTCAGGGGGAATTCCGAAAGCCTTATTATAGAGAATTGTATACCTTTGTAAAGCAGGAATATAATACCCATGTGATTTATCCTCCAGCGGACGATATTTTTAACGCTTTTCATTTAACGCCTCTTAGCAAAGTGAAGGTGATGATTTTGGGGCAGGATCCTTATCATGGGGAGCATCAGGCTCATGGGCTGTGCTTTTCCGTGCTTCCCGACCAGCCGGAAATACCGCCGTCGCTTCAAAATATTTATAAGGAGCTCCACGACGATTTGGGATGCGATATCCCCAATAACGGCTATCTGAAAAAGTGGGCGGAGCAGGGCGTGCTGATGCTCAACACAGTGCTCACGGTGCGCGCCCACCAGGCGGGTTCCCATCAGGGAAAGGGCTGGGAGCAGTTTACGGATGCGATTATTCAGGCGGTAAACGCGCAGGATCGCCCTATTGTGTATCTGCTTTGGGGGCGTCCGGCTCAAAGTAAAATTCCCATGCTTACCAATCCGAAGCATTTAATATTGAAAGCGCCCCACCCAAGTCCGCTGTCGGCCTACAGGGGATTTTTCGGGTGCAGGCATTTCAGCCAGACAAACGATTTTCTTGTGCGGCACGGAATTGAGCCGGTGGACTGGCAGATTGAAAATATATAAGTAAAAATGAGGAGAGATTATGAAAAAGATACCGTTCATTACCAGAGAAAGGGCGCAGGAGATAGCGGAGACTTACCCCACGCCTTTCTATATCTATGACGAAAAAAGAATCCGTGAGAACGCAAAAGCGGTGCAGGAAGCCTTTGCGTGGAATCCGGGATTTAGGGAGTATTTTGCAGTGAAGGCAACTCCGAATCCGGTTTTGATGCAGATTTTAAGCGAGTATGGCTACGGCTGCGACTGTTCCTCTATGACGGAGCTTATGCTCAGCAAGGCGGCGGGGATTACTGGGGAAAAGGTGATGTTTTCCTCCAATGAAACGCCGGCCGAGGAGTACGCCTATGCGGCCCGAATGGGGGCGTTGATTAATTTAGACGATATTACGCACATTGATTTTGTGGAAGGGATTTTAGGAAAGCTTCCAGAGACAATGAGCTGCCGGTATAATCCCGGCGGTGTTTTTAAGATGAGCAACGGCATCATGGACAATCCGGGAGATTCCAAGTATGGTTTTACCAGACCGCAGCTTTTTGAGGGGTTCCGTATTTTAAAGGAAAAGGGCGTTAAAAAGTTTGGAATCCATGCGTTTCTTGCGAGCAATACGGTGACGAACGAGTATTATCCCGTGCTGGCAAAGGAGCTCTTTGAGCTGGCGGTGGAGCTTGAAAGAGAAACGGGAGCCGATATTCGGTTTGTCAATCTTTCCGGAGGAGTGGGGATTCCCTATGAGCCGGAAAAGGAAGCGAACGATATCAGGCTGATTGGCGAGGGCGTCCGCCGGGTTTATGAGGAAGTGCTTGTGCCTGCCGGTATGGGCGACGTGGCTATTTACACGGAAATGGGACGTTTCATGATGGGGCCTTACGGTCAGCTTGTCACAAAGGCAATCCATGAAAAGCACACCCACAAGGAATATATTGGCGTAGACGCCTGCGCGGTGAATCTTATGCGGCCTGCCATGTACGGCGCGTATCATCACATAACGGTGCTTGGAAAAGAGGAGGAGCCCTGCAATTACAAATATGATGTGGTGGGGTCCTTATGTGAAAATAACGATAAGTTTGCAATTGACAGAATGTTGCCGGAAATTTGCAGAGGAGATTATCTTGTGATTCACGATACCGGCGCTCACGGCCATGCGATGGGCTATAATTATAATGGGAAGCTTCGGTCGGCGGAGCTGCTTCTTCGGGAGGACGGAAGTATTCAACTGATTAGAAGGGCCGAGACGCCGAAGGATTACTTTGCCACGCTGGACTGCTTGAAGGTTTATGATAGGCTGGAAATTTGAGAAAATACGAAAGTAAAAAATATTTAAAAAGATTGAATTTGCAGAAAATAAATTTTTTTGGAGAGTTTTGAAATAAAAAGCTTGTAAACGTCAGCCGGATATGGTAAACTAATATTCGGCTGTGAAAGCTGTAAAGTAAAAATGCCGGCGTGTCGGAATGGCAGACGAGGCAGACTCAAAATCTGTTGTGGGCA
>JAMPGS010000138.1 GCA_023663815.1 Clostridium sp. | reverse complement strand
TAAAGGAAAAGGAGCTTGAAGCGGAACAAGCGCAGACGGCAGCGGAAAGGGTCCGCGTGGGGCGGCGGCCGGGGGGCAAAAGCCCCGAAAAACAGGAGCTTTTTATCGGACAGGAAGAAATAGATGAAATTTTAAGCCGCGCCGCCTATGCGAATAGCAACGCAGGCCGTTACGTGAGCGGCTATGCCAAGTGCAATGCGAACAGCCGTGTGCATAGCAACATGCATAGCAATATGAACGGTAATGCTGGTGGGAAGGAAGGCAGAGCGGGGGTCAAAAAGGGCTGGAAGCGGGAGCGGGCAAGGGAAGATACGGCTTCCACTGGAGAGCCTCAAAAACGGGTTTATAAGCAAACGCAGAAAAAAGAGGAATATCTTTTGGTAGACGGTTATAACGTTATTTTTGCGTGGGAGGAACTGAAGGAGCTGGCAGGGAAAAGTCTGGACGGCGCGCGAGGGAAGCTTTTGGATTTGCTTTGCAATTATCAGGCCGTGCGGGGCTGTCAATTGATTGCGGTATTCGACGCGTACCGGCTTGCGGGGCATCCCACGGAGTTTTTTGATTACCATAATATTCACGTGGTTTACACGAAGGAAGCGGAGACCGCGGACCAGTATATAGAAAGATTTGCCCACGAGAACAGCCATAAGTACGATGTGACCGTCGCAACCTCGGATGGATTGGAACAGATAATTATTGTAGGCGAGGGATGCCGCCTGATATCCTCGCGGGAGCTAAAGGAGGAGATGGAGCAGGCGGCCGCCCGGATTATTCAGAACTATGCAAAGGCTAATCCTAATGAAAAAATTTCCATGGGCCAAATGCTGTCAAAGGAGGGGCAGGCGGAAATCGACGCGTTCTACCAGCGTCCCCAAAAGGTATAAATGACGGTGATAAGGACGCAGAAAGCGATAATCCCGCAGTTGATAATGTGCATACAGGCAGCCTTGAAGCCGGCGCGGGAGCGGTCTGCGGAGGTTGTTGGCAGATAATATTTATTTCCAAGTCCTAACGCAATGGAAACGTAGACCAGACAGATAGCCACATAGCGGAAGTCGCTGCTGCAGGTGTAAGGATAAATAATCACGAAAGCGGCAAAGGAAATCAGCATCACGATATAACCCACCAAAAGGAAAACACAGTCCTCGCGGCGGGTTATTTTATTTAGGAGAACTGCAGCTAGTAAAATAACGGTCGCTATTCCAAGTATAAGCGCAAGGATAAAGGTTATCTGGCACAGTACTAGAAGAATATCCGGCAAATCGGCGGGATATTCCTCGGCAAAAAGCGAGGTGTGGAACATGATAACCCATGTATTGCAGCAGGCCTTGGCGCTGATAGGGTGGAAGGGAAAATCAAAATGCCAGTCGGAAAGAGCCGGGACGCCAAGCCGTTCCCAAAGACTGAAAGCAGCCGTATACATAGGAGAGGTTTCGCCCGGAACAGGAACGCCCGGCTTTTCCCCAAAGCGCAGTAAATTTCTCACAATCCATGACAGGCCGATAGGCGCGACGATAACCCCGAAAATGCAGTAGTTTTTTACCCATTTGCAGATAAGGCTTTTATCGCGGCTTTGCAGGATGGAGATAAAATGCATAAGGAAAATAATGGCAAGGGGAATCGCCAAAACCGCGCTGTTTAGCTTAGTAATCATGCCAAAGCCTATGCACAGCGCCAGCCGGATAAGCCCGGCCAGACTTTTATCCCGTATCCATTTGAGGGATTCTAAAATAATCAGGCACATGAA
Organism: Clostridium sp.; assembly: GCA_023663815.1. GTDB lineage: Bacteria > Bacillota > Clostridia > Lachnospirales > Lachnospiraceae > Suilimivivens. The sequence goes on along the minus strand of JAMPGS010000138.1, from coordinate 6,708 downwards.
AAGAATTGTCAGCATATCGTTGTTGACGCTTCCGGCCATGACGATGGTCGCCGGGTGGAACACCATAAAGGCGAGGCCGATATAAAGCCCATTTCCTTTAATTTCCAGAACTTTAAGGATTTTCCAAGTGACAACCATGCAGAGACAGGAATAGAAAAGCGGAAGTATCTGCAGATTTTCAAAGGCCAAATCCTCGGCGGCCCCAAGGGTTATATTGAGCTGAAGCCACAGAAAGGAAATGATGTGATGCAAGGGAGGGTGGTAGTAGGCAAACAGCTCGTAAGGATTGATGTCGGGAAGCTTGTGAAATTTGTATATGTATTCGATATAGCCGATATGGCCGGGATTTACAAAGTCCGTCCCCATGCCGGTGTAAACGCCCGCATCGTGTTGGCGGTCATAGAGGCCCGAAAGGAGCACATAACTGCACCGCAGCAAAACGCCCAGCAAAATCGTCATATAGATAACGCTGTTTTCATCGAGGCGGTTTGACAGCTTTAAATATGCGCACAGGCAAGCATATGCACAGAAGATAAGGGATAAAGCCAAAAGCTTTGTGTAATGGGAGCTGTAAAAAAAGCCGCTGCCCTGAGCGATGGCGGTTATCAGGCAGGATATGACGACGGTAAGGACAATGGCGCGGCTTGCTATAGCATCGGCAGAGCTGTCACTACTGTTGCCATTGCCGGGAAAGGCGGAACATGCGGAAATAGGGGAGGATTTGTCTTTATGGAAAATATTTTTCATTTGTATATCCTTTCAAAATTAAATTTACACTTAATATTGCAAAACATTAAAAAGAAACAAATACCTCATCAGCCTGCTATGCGGCCTTTGATGTATAATGATTAATAAACTGGAATCACATCCGTTATTTCATTATCCTCCACGCGGAAACTCCAAATGGAATGTCCGGGAAGGCGGTGCTCGGTCAGATACCACACGTTGTCAATACAGGTGATATAGTAGGGGGTCCCGCCTCCAATAAAATTGTGGTAAACATCCTCATAATTTCCGGCGGCAAGGTCGTTTAAATCCTTCACGCGAAGCAGGGTAGCGTAATCCTGATTGCCGGAAGCGTCGGTGGAGATGGTGATGTAAAAGTAATCCTCAATCTTGGTAAGCTGAATCATGCCTGCCATTTCTTGCGGAACCGGATATTCTTTTTTGATTTTAAAGCTGTAAAGGTCGGCTTCAATAATGCTGGAATTTCCGGAAACGAAGTAAATGCTGTCGTCAATGATGGTGAAGGAGCGCACGTAAATATTATCCAAAGAGGGAATAGAGCGGATTTCCGTCAGATACATGCGGGAATCATTTTCCGGGTGACGGAAAAGGTACATTTCCCCGCTCTGGGAGCTCCACACAAAAAAGGTATCCGTGTATTCATCATAGATAATATAGTGGGGCCGATTTCCAATATCTGTAAACTCCTGCGTGGGGACAAAAATCGGCTGCCCGTTGTCGTTGATCGATTTTTCCATAACCAATATCCGGTTGTTTTCCGTGTCATCAATCAAATAAACCAAACCGTCGCTTGCCAGCGTGTGCCCCATTGCAATATCGCTTGTCATCACGAACCACTCGTACAGCGGGTCGGTTAAATTGTCATGATAGATAACTTGATTATTGTAGCAGTCCACAATAAAATAGGTATCTTCCACTTTCGTAATGTAGGTGGGAACGCTGAGGGACGGGTGTGGATTGTTCGGTATGGTGTTTAAGAGAGAACGGTCAAAGGATATCAGGGCGGACTGCATAAGATACCCCTCCGGCATATAGGGAGATGCGGGCTCCGACCGCTTATCTCCGCAGGCAGTCAGGAAGGACATGTATAGGAAAAATAAAACAATTTTTGCTGTTTTTAGAGCGTTTGATTTTATCCGTATTGTACTCATATAGCTATTATAATTTTTTTGCTTTTATTGTACAACTTTTTTTTGTATACTACAGATAGATTTATTTTTGGCTGATTTATTTTCGCGCGCGGTGGGTTAAGTGACTGCTTGTGCATTTATGCTTATGCAAAAAGCAGCGCGGAAGAGAGGAAAATCATGAAAAATGATATAGTGAAGGTTGAAAACAGGGAGTTCCGTATTTTATCGGCAATCGGCATTATTCTTGTGGTAGCGGGACATTTGGGATACAATCTTTTTGATATCGGAGAGCTTTTTCCCTATTATTCCTTCCACATTTACATATTTTTGTTTGTGTCGGGTTATTTTTATAGGGAAGAAAACGAGGATAGGATTGGAAAATATCTTCTTGGAAAATGCAGGACGCTCCTTTTGCCGTATTTTATTTGGAATCTTTTTTACGGACTTTTGACAAACTTTTTGCACGGGCACGGCTTTTCCATTGGGGACCCCCTGTCCTTAAAAACTATGTTTCTGTCGCCTTTTCTGGACGGACACCAATTTTTGTACAATTTTCCTTCATGGTTCGTCCCGGCGCTTTTTCTCCTTGAGGCTATCAATGTGGCGATGCGCAAGGTGCTTTCGCTCCTGCGTATTAATTTTGAATGGCTGATTTTTGCGGGCTGCCTTTTGGCGGGGATATTGACGATATGGCTTGCGGCGGGAGGCCATGTGTGGGGCTGGTATAAGTTTCCCGGAAGGCTGCTTATCATGATGCCGGGATTTCAATTAGGAAGAATCTATCGGACGAAGCTGGAAGAAAAAGATACGACGACGGACGGCCCGTATTTGTTGTTTGTGATGGGAATACAAATATTGATTACCATACTTTGCGGCGGGCTGAATTTTAGCGTTGTATGGGTCAGCAGTTTTGCAAATGGGCCGATTATTCCTTATCTTACGATGATAACCGGAATTGCCTTTTGGCTGCGGATTGCAAAGATTATCAGCGGCAACACATATTTATCGGAGAAAATGATTTACATAGGAAGAAATACCTATTCCATTATGATGCATCACGCGGCCTGCTTTATGCTGGTGAAAGGCTTTTTTTACCTTTGCAGTCTGTATACGCCGCTGTGCAGCGAGTTTGACAGCACGATGTTTTTCAGTGAAATTAATTTTATTTATCTGGCCGGGGGCTCGGAGGCCAGCAAGTGGCTGTATTTGTTTGTTGGAATCGGCCTGCCCCTTGTCATTGCCGCCGCAGGCCGGAAAGCAGCGGCAGCCGCAAAAGGAGCTTTTTTATCTGGGAGAGCAGGGCGCAAATAACGAGGGCAGTCAGCCAAACGAGCGCGCCGCCTAAAATGCAGATAATTCCCGGAAAGAACGCCGTTATCTTTAAAAGAAGAGGGTGCATCAGGTAAATGCCGGTGCCGCAGCTTGAAAGCATGGCAATCCATGCGGCAGTCCGCTTTTTTGGTCTGTCGGGGCCTATCAACGTCTTAAAATAAAGCAAAACGGAAGTATTGACAAGCAGTCCCAAAGGGGCAAACTCCCCGTAAACCTGTTGAAGAGGTTCGCCGTTTTTGGCGGAAAGTATACTGCTGAAAATAAAGGCGGCTAAAACGCTGGCGGCCAGCAAGGCGGAAGCGGCGCGGCGCGTCAGTTTTTGAGCCCAAGGAGCGCGGCATAAATAATAGCCGAGCACATAATATAGGACATATCCGGTTACAAAGCGCATATTGATTGTCTCAAAGACTGCATCGAGGCGGCCGAAGCCGTTTATCTCGCCCGTCAGAGGGAGAATTACCGTAAACAGGATAGAGAGCAGAAGAAAATAAGCCAGCAGCTTTTCATTTTTTACAATTTCATAGAGAAGGGGAGTTATCAAATACAGTCCAAGCAGGGTCATGACAAACCAAGTATGGTACTGGCCGAAAATGATATCCTTCAAAAAGGCGTTTCTGATGGTGCGGAAGCTGCCGAGGCCTTCGCGGATAAGCGAAATGCTGTCCCTTATGCCATAGACAAGCATCCACGCGATATAAACTTTTAAAAGATTAAAGATATTTTTTTGAAAAATACTCCTGACGGTTCTTGCTTTCGCGAACATTCCAATTCCGCTGCACATAAAAAAGACTGGAACGGCGGTCCGAGATAAAAGAAACACAAAATTGACAATTTTCCATTCCAATGTATCGGGAGGCAGAGTGGTCCACACGCCCGAAATGCTGTGTTGCATCACAACCAGAAAGGCCGAAAACACCCGGATACACTCTATCCAGTAGATTTTGCTGCCAGCTTCTTTTGTGAGATTTTCAAATTCCTTTGTGAGATTGTCGGATTCTTTTGCAAGATTTTCAATAGCCATGTGCGCGCCCTCCAGAGCTATCATATCAATATTTGGCCGCTTTGACAACATGCGAAAAATTTGGCTTTTTGCCAACCCGCAAAAAAGTATTTGACAAAACCACGTAAGCCGTGATATTTTAATATTACTTACCGCTTAAGAAATCCAAAAATTAAATGAAGAGAATTATTAGTGACATGTCTATGGGGATTCCATGGGCATTTTTTTGCGCCGCAAAAGCGGCAGAAATGAAAGGTAAAAGGAAAATGAGAAAGAGAGTTTTTAAGCGGAAAAAGATAAACAAGGTATATAGCAGAGTATATAAAAAAGAAAATCTGTGCAAAACGGAGAATTTAAATAAGAAAAAGAATTTATACAGGCTTGCGGGCAGGTGGGCGGCTGTGATGATGGCGCTTTGCCTTTTTGCGGGAACGGTTTTGACAGCGTATGGAGAGGAGAAAGCGGCCCCAGTAAGAGGCACGACTGCAGCAATAGTAAAAGCAAAGGCCACGACAACAGCAAAGGCAGAGGCCACGGCAACAGCAAAAGCAGAAGCCACGACAACAACAAAGACCGAAGCCATGGCAACAGCAAAAGCAGAAGCCGCAATCAAAACAGTCGTCACAGATATTCTCCACAAGCATATAGGAACTTCCGATGCACAGGGTGGGTGTTACACCAAGGCGGTAGAGCACCATCATGAAGGGGATGAAACAAACGGCGGAGCCTGCTATCAGATACCGGTGATTCATGAGCAGCATCAGGGGGATGCCGACGGGGGCGGCGGCTGTTACGGCCAGCCTGTTTTGCATACCCACGGGGACGACTGTTACGTGTCCCATACCCATGAGGAATCCTGTTTTCGGTCGATTGAATGTACGGAAGAATATACCGAGGTGGAACCTTTTGAAACGCTGGAAAAAAACTGCCTCCAGCACGGACCGACGACATTTGACAGGGCGCGGGCAGTTTTGAGACATACAGTCTGCGGGGGAGACCCGGAAAATGTGATTATCACTTACTGCCAGGCCTGCGGCCCACATAGTACAATGCATACAAAAGAGGAGCAGCTTTGTCCTTATGGGGAAAACGAACTGGAAAGGGATAATCCAATCTGCGGTAAGGAGGAGGGCGTTACGACGGATGGCCACGAAATAAACTGCGGTTTTGAAATCGGCCAGACGGAACGCTTTGCCTTAAGCTGCAATAAAACGGTGGATGGCTATGAAATTGGATGCGGGCTTGCGCAGGGAGCGGTTCTTGGAAAATTAATTCTTACCGGCGAGACAGACGAAGCTGGAAAGAAAGCGGTTGTCAGCGCAAGGGTGGAGGATTTATCCTCCGGCAAACTGGTGTTAAGCGATACTCCCTACACTTGGCAGGACGAGCAGGGAAACATTATCGGAAACGGGGAAAGCGCAGAGGTCAAGGACAACGGAAATTATTCGGTGATTTTGAAGCTGGAAAATAAGGACGTGGAAAAATCGGAGCTGCGCAGCAGTATTTTGGTTGAAGGGATTCATAAGGAAGAAGTCTCTCCCTCCCCGCGTCCTTCACAGGAGCCGGAGGCTTCGCCGACGCCAACCGGAAACGGAGGCGGAACCGGCGGAAATAACAAAGGCGACGGTGAAAAGGAGAAAGAAAAAGACGACGGAACCGACGAAGGAGACGGCAAAGATGAAAATGGCGAAGGTGAAAATGGAGAAGATGAAAATGGAGAAGGCGGGGACGACGAAGGAGAAAATATTGCCGCTGTGACAAAGGAAAAACCGGATAAAAAGGAAAAAGAAGCCGGGAAACTTTTGGAAAATGAATTAAATGAAAGGGATGGGAAAGAAAGCCTTTTGGACGAAAATAGCCAAAATGGCAGAAGCGGCAAAAGCAGCTTTGGGGAAAATGGCGCCCATGCAACGCCCTCCGCATCCCCTGAAGCGCAGTTAAAAATAATGAAGGAAACCGATTCGGTGCGGACAAAAGAAAATGAAACCGCGAAAGAGATTTTCCCACAGGTAAAGCAGGCGGAGACAAAGAAAGGCTTTTTTGCCTCGCCGGTAGTGAAAATGATTACGGTGACGGCGGGAACAATGCTGCTGTTTGCAATCCTTCTGCTACTATTTTTCTATTTAAGGCGCAGCGTGAGAATTTACAACGACGACGGGGAGGGCAGGATGCGTTATCTAGGACGCGCTATGGTTCGGCGGGAAGACGACTTGTACCTTGTCACAATCAGCGACGCTATGGTGGAGAAATCCTATACCAACAGGTATTGCATAAAGCCGGGGCTTTTCAGATGGGGAAAGGAAGAAGAGCAGGAGCTTGTGGTATACAAGGAAACTAAGAAAGCTGTAGTTTGTCTGAGTAAGGAAATGATTGTGATATTATAAATTCTTTAAAACATATGTTTGGCAAACCTACAAGCGGAAAAATGAAAAAGCCGGAATCGTTCTTGTAGCGTCCGACATTTTCTGATAAAATATTTTTATGGGGTACTGCCATAAC
>JAMPGS010000137.1 GCA_023663815.1 Clostridium sp. | reverse complement strand
ATCTACCGCGTGGCCCACATGAGCCACCACAACACCGGCGATAAGTGGTGCATTTATCCCATGTATGATTTCGCCCACCCAATCGAGGACGCAATCGAGGGAGTGACCCATTCTATCTGCACGCTGGAATTTGAGGATCACAGGCCGCTGTACGACTGGGTGGTGAGGGAGCTGGAATATCCCCATCCGCCCAAGCAGATTGAGTTTGCAAAAATGTACCTTACCAACGTGGTAACCGGCAAGCGATATATCAAAAAGCTAGTGGAGGAGGGAACTGTGGACGGCTGGGACGACCCAAGGCTTGTAACCATCGCCGCCCTAAAGAGAAGAGGCTTTACGCCGGAGGCCATCAAGATGTTTGTGGAGCTGTGCGGCGTGTCCAAGAGCAATTCCTCCGCGGATTACGCGATGCTGGAATACTGCATCAGGGAGGATTTAAAATTAAAGCGTCCCCGCGTGATGGCGGCAATCGACGCCGTAAAGCTGATTATCGACAATTACCCAGAGGATAAAACCGAGCTGCTTACGGTTGCCAACAACCTTGAAAATGAGGAGATGGGCGTGCGGCAGGTTCCTTTTGGGAGGGAGCTTTACATCGACCGCGCGGATTTTATGGAGGAGCCGCCTAAAAAGTATTTCCGCCTTTTTCCCGGAAATGAAGTGCGCTTGATGAACGCGTATTTTGTGACCTGCACCGGCTGTGTGAAGGATGAAAACGGCAGGGTGACGGAGGTCCACTGTACCTATGACCCGGAGACAAGGAGCGGATCTGGTTTTACCGGCCGCAAGGTAAAGGGCACCATTCACTGGGTTCCCGCAAAGGAAGCGGTGAAGGTGGAAGTCAGGCTGTATGAGAATCTTATTGACGAGGCGAAGGGAGTTTATAACGAGGACGGGACGATTAATTTAAACCCGAATTCCCTCACCGTTTTGAAAGAGTGTTATGTTGAACCGGCCCTGAAGGATGCAAAACCCTACGATAAGTTCCAGTTTGTGCGCGAAGGATATTTCTGCGTAGACGCCAAGGACTCGAAGGAAGAAGCGCTTGTATTTAACAGGATTGTATCATTGAAGAGTTCTTTTGTAATGCCGAAAGCTTAGGAGGGATGGAATGGCGGGGTTATTGTCTGGATTGGAAAAATTTGGACTAAACTATTTGGAAGACGCAGGGCTGTACGAGGAAGAAAAGAAGGAAAAAGAAGCCGACAAGCCAAAGGAAACCGTGCGGGTATTGAAGGAGGAGGATTATCTTTACGATAAAACTCACGAATGCCCGGTATGCTATGCCACAATCAAGGCAAGAACGATGAAAACGGCAAAAGCAAAGCTTAAGCGGACGGATTTGGACCTTCGCCCTGTATATGAGAATATCGAGCCGTTAAAATATGACGTGGTAGCCTGCCCCCACTGTGGATATACTGCGCTCAGCAGGTATTTTAGAGGGCTTATGAACTACCAGATTAAGGCGATTAAGGAGCTTATTTCCGTGTCCTTTCATCCCGTCGATGAGGGAAAGCTGGTCTTTACCTTTGAGGAGGCCATAGAGCGGTATAAGCTGTGCCTTGCAAATGCCATTGTAAAACGTGCAAAAGCAAGCGAAAAAGCGTATATTTGTCTGAAAACAGGGTGGCTCCTGCGCAGTATGCGGGAGGAGATTGAGGATTCTGTGCGTAATGCCGACGCCAAAAGGGCGGCCCTCAAGGATCAGGAAACGGAGTTCTTGAAAAACGCGCTGGACGGCTTTATCACGGCAAAGCAGTCGGAAAATTATCCCATATGCGGGATGGACGAAGATACGGTGGATTATATCATTGCGGTGCTCGCCATATACGACGGGCGGTATGACGTTGCCTCAAAGCTGATTTCAAATCTGTTGGCTTCCCGGACGGTGTCCCACAGAATGAAGGAAAAAACCAGAGACGCCAAAGAGGAATTGATTGGGCGGCTCAGGAAAAGGGCGTAAACGGCTATGATTGATTTGGCGATAGAGCTGACGGACACAGGGGGAAAGTGTCTTTATCAGCAAATTTATGAATATATCAGAGAAGAGATAAGAAAAGGGAAGCTTCCCGCGGGGGAAAAGCTTCCCTCAACTCGTTCACTGGCGGAATATCTTCAGGTTGCAAGAAGCACGGTAGATTTTGCCTACGGGCAGCTTGTGGCGGAGGGCTATGTGGAGGCAAGGCCCTGCAAGGGATATTTTGTGAGCCGCGTGGAGGAGCTGTTTCATTTTTCCGCAGGCAGGGAGGAAAACAGGCCGGAAAATGCGGAGGAAAAAGATGAGGAAAAGAAGCAAAGCAAGGTGTTGTACGATTTTTCCCCCCATGCATTGAGCCTAAAGGATTTTCCCTTTGCCACATGGAAAAAAATTACCAAGAATATTTTGGTGGACGCCAACAGCGAGATGTTTGCCTTGGGGGACGCCAGAGGGGATGCGGAGCTTCGTGAGACTATCGGAAGATACCTTCACTCCTCCAGAGGGGTAAACTGCCGCCCGGAACAGATTATCGTGGGGGCGGGAACAGACTATCTTTTTATGCTGCTGGAAAAAATTTTAGGCAGGCATGTGCCCATCGCCATGGAGGAGCCCACCTATAAGCGCGCCTACAGGGTGTTCCAGTCCTTTGCCTACGATATCAAGGCGATTCCCATGGACCGTTACGGAATGAATGTGAAAAAGCTTCGGGAGAGCGGGGCCAGAGCGGCTTACGTGATGCCCAGCCATCAATATCCTACCGGGATAGTAACGCCCATTGGCAGGAGAATGGAGCTTTTAAAGTGGGCGGGGGATGCCGACGACAGGTATATTATAGAGGACGACTACGACAGTGAATTTCGGTACAAGGGCAAGCCTATTCCGGCCCTGCAGGCCTCCGACAGAAACGGCAGGGTGATTTATATGGGGACTTTTTCCAAGGCCATTGCCCCCGCTATCCGGGTGGGCTATATGGTACTGCCGGAAAAGCTGCTTGAGGCTTATCGGGAAAACTGCGGCTTTTACGCCTGCACCGTGTCGCGCATCGACCAGCGGATTTTGAACGAATTTATCAGGGACGGTTATTTTGAGCGGTACTTAAATAAGATGCGGAAAATTTACAGGGCGCGCCACGACTTCCTGCTTGGGCAGTTGTCCTATTTTGAGAAGGAATTTTCCGTTTCAGGGGAGAACGCCGGGCTTCATATTCTGCTTGCCAGCCGCCGCAAAATACCGGAAGGGGAGCTGATAAACGCCGCGGAAAAAGAAGGAATTAAGATGCAGGGAATTTCCAGCGCGTGTATGGGACGGGGGAGCCTTAAGGGCTCGCCCTACGAGAGCACGGTTCTCTTGGGATACGGAGGACTGGAAATACAGGAATTGGCCGAGGGAATTAAACTGCTGAAAAAAGCATGGAGCCCCTATCTGGGATAGGGGCTTCCCCTACTCGCTGCGCAGGAGTGCGAAAGGAAATTTGCTGCCATGTAGCGCGCACCCCGCGCGGCGGTCAGGAAGGACGCTTCCCGAACCGATTTTCAGTCGTCGAAAAATTCTTCCACTTTTCCGGCGGAGGGCGTCTTGTCCTCGCTTGGGGCGCCGTCTGTGGAAACGCTTTCTTTGTCCGGTGCGGCCGTATCGTCGGCTGCCGCGGCTTCCTTGCCGTCGCCTGCAGCGTCGGCGTCGGGAGCGTCTTTCTTATCGGCGTCCTCCGCGCCTTTATCCTCGGAGGCGTCGTCGAAAAACTTTTCCGTCTTAACGTCGGATTCTGTCTTAACGTCGGGTTCCGCTTTAGCATCGGATTCTTTGTCGGCTTCAGATTCTTTTTCTTTATTTAACGCGGTCAAGTCGGTGAAGTTGCTCTCGGAGCTTGCCTGACTTTCCGTAACGGACTTTACGGTTTCCTTTACTTGGTTGACGGAATCCACAATCACTTCCTTTGCCTTGTGGAAAGCTTCCGTGGCGATGGCCTCGGCTTTGTCCAAATTTAAGGATACGTAAGAGCGCGTCTTTGTAGGCTCCACCTCTTCGTCAAGGTCCTCGCTGAAATCATCAAAATCATCATCCGCATCCTCTGCCTTCCCGGCGGCGGAGGCATTATCTTTGGTCTTTAAATAATGATATGCGCCGTAAGCAGAAGCGCCGGCAACAGCGGAGAAAAGTAAAAATTTACCAAATTTTTTGGACATAAAAGTACTCCTTTCGGTTGTTCTTCATATAGGAATATTTTAATACTATTTTGTGGAATTGAAAAGAGAATATGTATAAAAAAAGAATAAAATTTTTAGAGATTTTAAATGATAATTTGATTATTTAATCTTCATAGTACCCCGTTCGGTGCATCCAGTCTAATACTTTTTGCGTCGGTTTCCAGTCATCCGCCTCCATTTCTTTTAATTCTTCCATGCTGAATGATATAGTTTCCCCTCGTTCAAGCTGCGCTCGGCTTTCGTCCAGCATGGTAAGATATTCGGCGTTTCGCCTTGCCTTCATCAGTTCATAATCTTTTATTTTTGCTCTTAAATCAACAGGTTTTGCTGCAATCATTTTTTAGTCGCCTTTCATTTAGTAAGTAATATGGTATGTTTTATGCACTTTCATTATATTCAAAGTATATCCCTGCGTCAACGGAAATAAAAAGGAAAATCTTGTATAACGATATTAATTATGCTAGAATATGTATGCAAATATTATATTCTGTTGGAAATCCACAGAAAAAGAGTGATAAAACGAGAGAGGAGATTTTTAAGGTAATGAAAAGAAAAAGTTTAATGTTGGCGGCTGCGGTTGGCCTGGCGAGTATTTTTTGCTATGGATGCGGAAGCGGAGCTTCTACCCCCCCCAAACGGAAGAAAGCGCTTCAGCAGATGAAGCGGAAATAGCGGAAGACGAGGGTCTGGAGGGAGAAGAAACGCAGGAAGAAGCGGGCGCGCAGGAAGCAGAGGCGGAAGCGCAGGAAACGGAAGAGGCGGCGGAGCCGGAAGTAGAAACGGAAACGGTATATCTGATATCCAAGACTACAGAATATGATGCGGACGGCAATATAACCGGCTCGCAGGAGTATACCTATGACGAGCTGGGGAGGGAATTATCGAGGATTAGCTATGATAGTGAGGGGACAAAGAGCGTTGTTACATACGAGTATGAATTTTTTGACGATGGAACAGTAAAAAAGAGAACAGGATTAAATGAAGATAATTCCATTAGTTCTGAAAGGGAATATGATGCGGAGGGAAATGAAATATACCGTTCTACAAATGTTCCCGGTGCTTTTTTTATAGAATCTAAATATACATATGAAAACGGCGTAAAGAAAACTGAAAGCACGATGCACTTTGAGGATGCAAGCAAAGAAACGGTAACAAGTGCAACTAATACTGTATATAACGAATTTGGAGACGTTATTCAACAGGAAGATACCTATTATGACGATAACTTTCCAGACGGTTCTTATACAGGTTCCGGCGAGTATACTTATGAATATAATGAAGACAATTTGAAGACCAAAAAAATGTATGTCGGTACTAATGAGTTCGATATATATGAGTATGACAGCCAAGGCAATGTAATATTAACCGAGTCATATGATGAAAATGGAGAATGTTATTATAAAAACATATCGACATTTGATGAACATAATAATATTACCAATCTAACAATATTTAATGCGGATGACACAATCAATTATTATAGCGACACAGCGTACACATATGACGAGGCGTTTAACATTATTAAATATGTAACTACTGATGAAAACGGAAATATAACCGATTCCCGTGAAACGGAATATATTACAATGGAATTACCTAAGACGGAATAATTCAGCGGAAAAATAAAAGATATTAAAAAGTACCATACATGCGCAAGTATGGTACTTTTTTTTAATGGGCGCAGGCCTGTGCGGAGAAATATGCCGCAAAGGTACAAGATGTAGTGGAGGAGAAAAAAGTTATCGCTAGTTTCTTTAAAACAATTGAAGACGGTTTGTAAATATGCTATGATTGTTTTACTGACCCTAAAGGTCAATGTAAAGGCAGATTATACGGTATGACAGGTAAGATATAGTTTGCTTTGCATTTAAATAGCGCGATAGACAATGAAAATGAATAGAATTTAGGCATGTGAAAACCAGCCCGGTCATGACAGTTTCTTGAAGGAGCCCTTATAAAACGCTAGTGCTTGACAAGGTTTTTTACGAGTTTAGCACTGTTGCATTTTTATAAAAGGGAAGCGTGGCGATAAAAGAAACTGTTATGACCGGGTATTTTTTACTAGGGAGCTCTTCATGAACGAAAAATTTTTTGATTTGAAAAAGGAAAAACAGGACAGAATGATAAACGCCGCGTTGAAAGTGTTTGCAGCGGGCGGTTATGCCCACGCCAGCACGGACGAGATTGTAAAGGAAGCGGGAATCAGCAAGGGCCTTTTGTTTCATTATTTTATCAGCAAGCTTGGATTGTACGGCTTTATTTACGATTATAGCGTAAGGTATCTTATGCTGGAGCTTTCTACCGGCGTGTCGGCGCAGGAGACGGATTATTTTGAGCTTCTTTTACAGATTAAAAATTCCCAGCTTCAAGCTATGAGAAGTTATCCCTGTATACTGCGTTTTTTAAATAAATGCCGAGCGGAGACGGCGGCGGAAGCCCTTGCGGAGACGCAGGAAAGGCGCGGCGTCCTTCCAAAGCGGTATCAGGAAATTATGGAGCGCGCCGACCTTGACAAGTTTAAAAAAGACGTGGATACCGGCGCGGCGGAGAGAATGATGGAGTTTACCTTAGACGGGATTATGGAAGAGCATTTCATAAACGGTTCCTTTCAGCCGGAACTGTACTTTGAAGAGATAAAGCGGTATGTGGATATGATGAAAAAAATTTGTTATCAATAGGGAGGATGAGTAATGAAAGAAAAGCTTTATACCATACCATTAAACGATGCGGTGAACGCAGGCGACGAGTGCCCTTTTTGTTATATAGAAAGGGCCGTGGAACAGGATTTGATTGATTTTGTGCTGGGCTCCGGTTCCTCCTATATGGAAAGCGACGTGCGGGAGGCCACCGACAAGGCGGGCTTTTGCCGGGCGCATTTTAAAAAGATGTTCGACTACGGCAACACCTTGGGGAACGGCTGGATTTTAAAAACCCATTACATGCAGATAAACAGGGAGATGAAGGAAGAATTTAAGAAGTTTGTCCCTTCCAAATCCACGCTTATGGGGAAGTTTAAAAAGAATACCGAGGCGGTAAATCCTATTGGAATGTGGGTTCAGGAAAAGGAAAAATCCTGCTATATCTGCAGCCGGTTTGCGGACACTTACGACAGATATCTGGACACTTTTTTCCATATGTATAAGACCGACGGGGAATTCCGCAAAAAAATCAAGGAGAGCAAGGGTTTTTGCCTGCATCACTTTGGGGATTTGTGCGAGGCGTCGGAAAACAGGCTAAACGATAAGGAAAAGAAGGAATTTTATCCCGCCATGTTTGAGCTGATGGAAAAAAATATGGAGCGGCTTCAGGAGGACGTGACTTGGCTGGTGGATAAGTTTGACTACCGCAATAAGGACGCCGACTGGAAAAATTCAAAGGACGCCATTCAGAGGGGGATGCAGAAATTAAAGGGCGGCTATCCGGCCGACCCGGTTTATAAGATGAATAAATAGTGATTGACTGAATTAGTCGATGTATGGGGCTACCCTTAAAGCAGCCCCATTACTTTGCCTATCCAGTACCCCAGCCCCAGAAGCCAGCTTGTAAAGATGCCGTACAGTATAACGGGCCCGGCGATGGTAAAGATTTTACAGCCGATGCCGAACACTTGTCCCTCTTTTTTAAACTCCACAGCCGGGGCGGCCACCGAGTTGGCAAAGCCGGTGATGGGAACAAGGGCCCCGGCCCCGCCGAATTTGACGATGGAAGGGTAAATGTTAAAGCCGGTCAAAAGGACGCTGACAAGAACTAGGACAAGGGAGCAGAAGCTTCCCGCGGTATCCTTGTCCATGCCTAGCTGGTTCCCCGCAAAGTTGAGCAGCGCTTGCCCCACGGCGCATATGATACCGCCGGTGATAAAAGCTTTCAGCATTTGCAGGTAGAGATTGTGGGTGGGGGTGATTTTTTTTACATATTCTTCGTAATCCTTCTCAAGATTTAATTGTTCACTGGTTTGTTCGCTCATGGCTCCTCCTATTTCAAAGTTTTGTTGCGGCGCGCCGGTTCACGTTGTCTAAATCAATTTCCGGACGGGAAAGACGCGTCTGTAAATCGATTTGTGAACCGCCGTGCTTTTGCTGATTAAAAAGTTCCGCTGCAGGCTGGAGCCCGCAGTACTACATCCAATTAAAGTGATACCGCAACTATATAAATGAACGAAATTTCGCCCATCTAGCGGCGCGTTGACTTTCCTGTGCAAACACTTGATTCCCCTGTGCAAACACATTGTTTTTTTGGTAATGTCTGTATTAGTTTGCATAATTTTGATAATTTTATGCATAAACCTTGAAAAATACAAAAAAAACAGCGAAAAAGAATTGACAAACCAACCGCTTTTTAGGTAGAATATTGACATTATGGAAACAGCAGGGGCCGCGGTAATAGATATGACGGCCTTTTGTTCAAAATTTAGGTAAGGAGTTGTAAAAATGTTAAAGTATATTGCAAAACGAATCGGCCTTGCTCTTGTTACCATATGGGTGGTTGCAACCATTACATTTTTCCTGATGAATATGGTTCCCGGCGGACCCTT
>JAMPGS010000136.1 GCA_023663815.1 Clostridium sp. | reverse complement strand
AGAGGTTTTGGCTTCTTCCCTTTATTTTTTTGCCAACTATAATTTTACACTAACTTTGTCAGTCTCCTTAAAATAAAAGCTGTTACAAGGAGGAAAAATATGGACGCAAACGAAGAAAACAAACTTGCCAAGGAACGAATACCGAAGCTGCTTTGGTCGCTGGCGATTCCCGCCATCTGCGCCCAATTGATTACGCTTTTTTACAATCTCATTGACAGAATTTTTATCGGCCGCATGGAGAACGGCATAATGGCGATGGGGGCAATCGGCATCTGCGCGCCTGTTGTAACGGTGGTAAGCGCCTTTTGCGGTTTGTTTGGGCAGGGCGGCGCGCCGTTAGCGGCCATCTCCATGGGAAAAGGCGACAAGGAAGAAGAGGAGGAGTATCTGGGAAACAGCTTTTGGATGCTGGTTGTCTCCTCGGCGGTAATTATGGCGGTTGTCCTTATCTTTCAGACGCCGCTGCTTACGCTGTTTGGGGCCAGCGAAAACACTCTTCCTTATGCAAAGCAGTATATCACTGTCTACTGCCTTGGGACGGTGTTCATCCAGTTGACGGTGGGAATGAATTACTACATAACGACGCAGGGATTTGCCAAAACAGCCATGATAACTACCATGCTGGGCGGCGTGCTGAATATGCTTTTGGACCCTGTTTTTATCTTTGCGCTGCATATGGGCGTCAGGGGGGCCGCGCTGGCTACGGTTATCAGCCAATTTATATCTTTTTTGTGGGTTATGCGCTTTTTGTTTGGAAAGAAAACCAGCCTGCGCCTGCATCCGGGGACTATCCGCTTATCCGCCCCGCGGCTGAAGGAAATTATGGTGCTGGGCTCCGCGCCCTTTTTTATGAACATCTCCGAAGGAGTGTTAAACATCTGCTTTAACAATCAGGCTTTGCGCTTTGGCGGGGACATAGCGGTGGGAGCCATGACGATATTGTTTTCCATCTTCCAATTTATGCTTTTGCCGGTGGAGGGCGTGGCGCAGGGTTCCCAGCCTATTATCGGATACAATTACGGGGCCGGAAAATTTGACAGGGTGCGGGAAACTGTCAAGCTGTCGGTGATTTCCACGCTGACCTTTACCATGTGCGCGACTGCGGCGGTTATGCTTGCGCCGGGATTTTTTATCGGTATTTTTAACAGTAACCCGGAGCTGGTTCTATTGGGAAAAAATATGCTGAGAATTTACATAGGCGGCATGTTTGTGCTGGGGCTTAATTCCACCTGTCAGGAAACCTACAATTCTTTAGGGGAAGGGAAAAAGGCGTTTTTCTTTGCCTTTTACCGAAAGGTTATTTTGCTGATTCCGCTGCTGTATATCCTGCCTCACGCGCTGCCTGCATGGGGCGTTATGGCGGTGATGCTGGCGGAGCCAATTGCCGATATTGTGACAACCGCGACGAACGCCGTGCATTTCCGATATTTTTTGAAAAAGAAAGTTCCTGTTTAACAGAGTTGAAGAAAGAGGTGCGGTGTGGAAAAATCAATCAAACGTGAGGAAACTTATTTTAGCAATGTGCTGCTTTACGGCTTTTATTATCTTGCGCTGGCAGTATGCTCTGTGTTAATTTCTATTTATCTGATGGAAAAAGGCTTGTCGGCAACGCAGGTGTCGTTGACGGTATCCGCTTCCTGTATTATGTCCATGGTGATACAGCCCATTGTGGGCGTTTTGCAGGACAGCGGAAACAAAAAAATAATTTCGGTGATTATTCTGGCGGTATCGGCGGCAACCGGCTTATTGTTTATGATTCAAAATACGTTTGCGGGCTTATTGCTGCTGTATTCGCTTACGGTGGCGTTCTCCGGCTCTGTGGGCGCTTATATAGAAAAAATTGCAACCACAAGCCGCTTTTCTTATCGAAGCATCCGTATTTGGGGCACGATTGGTTATGGGGTGGGCTCGCAGATATGCGGGATTGTCTATGAAAAGATATCGCCGGAGAGCGTTTATATTTTCTTTGCCGCTTGTATCCTTCTTGCGGCGGCGGGAATTTTGGGCTCTAACCGTCCGGAAGAGAAGCAGACGGTACCGGAAAAAGAAAAGGAAAGCGAGGCAAGCCGCGGAGGCGTTTTCATAAGCGCAACGTCAACAATCCTTTTTATCGGTACGTTGATGGAACTGCCTATTATTATCCTTGCTTCCCTTTATATGAACCGTTTTTCAAACTGCCGCCTGCTTCAAATTGTTCCGCATCCCTACAAGGGAGGAAAACGCCCCGAAATTTTAGCGATTGTCAAGTAGTGAATTATTGCAGAAAATATGATATTCTGGTAGGAGCCCTCTTGGAAGCGCAGAAGAGATAAAAAATAAGCATAAAAGGAGCATAGCATGGCAGAACGAAAGAAAGCCCCCGAAACGATTAAAATTCGGGGAGCCCGTGTCCACAATTTAAAAAACATCGACTTGGATATCCCCTTAGGAAAGCTGGTAGGGATTGCCGGGGTTTCCGGTTCCGGTAAATCCTCCCTATCCATGGGGGTCTTGTATGCGGAGGGGTCGCGGCGTTATTTGGAAGCCTTGTCCGCCTACACCAGACGGCGCATGACGCAGGCGGCGGAGGCGAAGCTGGACAGCATAGAAAACGTCCCGGCGGCTCTGGCCCTGCACCAGCGTCCGGCGGTGCCCGGCGTGCGCAGCACCTTTGGAACCTCCACGGAGCTTTTGAACTCGCTGCGGCTTATGTTTTCCCGATTGGGAAGCCACCGCTGCCCCAACGGCCATTATCTTTTGCCAACTACGGAGGTGGCGGCGGGAAAATCCCTTTGCTGCCCTGTATGCAAGGCTGTGTTTGAGCCGCCCAGCGCGGAGAGCTTTTCCTTTAACAGCCAAGGAGCCTGCAGGGCCTGCGGAGGGACCGGAGTGGTGAGGGCGGTAAACGAGGCCGCTCTTGTGCCCGACGAGACGCTTTCCATAGATGATGGCGCGGTGGCTCCGTGGAATTCGCTGATGTGGTCCCTTATGACCGACGTGTGCCGGGCTATGGGCGTGCGCACGGACGTACCCTTTTCTCAATTAACGCAGGAGGAGAGGGACATTGTCTTTCACGGCCCGGCGGAGAAAAAGCATATTTTTTACAAATCAAAGAACGGAAACGAAGCCGGGGAAATAGATTTTACCTATTTCAACGCCGTATATACCGTGGAAAACGCCTTGTCGAAGGTGAAGGACGACAAGGGCATGAAGCGGGTGGAAAAGTTTTTGACGGAGGCGGTCTGCCATGAGTGCGGGGGAACTCGGTTGAGCGAGCAGGCCCGCTCCACACGGCTTTTAGGGAAAAATCTGGCGGAGGCTACAGCCATGACGCTTAACGCGCTGATTCCATGGGTGGCGTCCGTTCCCAAGGCTATGCCGGAGGCTATGAGGGATATGGCGGAGAGTATCTGCGGCCAGTTTCGCCATACGGCAAAGCGGCTGGTGGAGCTGGGACTAGGCTATTTGACCCTTGACAGGGCGGGGGCCACCCTTTCCACCGGGGAGCGGCAGCGGGTACAGCTTGCAAGGGCGGTGCGGAATCGGACCACGGGGGTGCTTTATGTGCTGGACGAGCCCTCTATCGGTCTGCACCCGGCCAACGTGGAGGGGCTGCTCGGAGTGGTGAACGATTTGGTGGAGCGTGGGAACTCCGTGGTTTTGGTGGACCACGACGTGCGCGTGCTGAAGGCCGCCGACTGGCTTATCGAGATGGGGCCGGGGGCCGGAGCCGACGGGGGACGGGTTTTGTCCGCCGGGACGGTGGAGGAAGTGTCGAAAAAGCCGGACTCTTTGATTGCCGGATTTCTGGCGGATAGGGAACAGACCATTGTCCGTAAGAGAGCGGCTTCTAACGCCATGTTTGAGCGCGGGCATATCCGGCTTTCCACGGGGCCGCTTCACACGGTTCACGGGCTGGACTTTAGGATTCCCAAGGGACGGCTTGTGGCGGTTACCGGAGTTTCCGGTTCAGGCAAAACGACGCTGATTTTGGAAAGCCTGCTTCCCGCCTTAAAGGCGCAGATAGGCGGTGAAAAGCCCCCCTCTCACATAAAAGTCTTGGAAGCATCCGGCATCAAGAGGGCCAATTTAATCGACGCCTCGCCCATTGGAATCAACGTTCGTTCCACTGTGGCGACCTACAGCGGCGTTTTGGACGATTTGCGGCGGCTTTACGCTTCCACACCGGAGGCTAAAAAGCGGGGCTATAAGCTGGGGGACTTTTCTTATAACACCGGTTCCCTCCGGTGCCCCGGCTGCGACGGAACAGGGCAGATTACAATGGATATCCAGTTTCTTCCCGACGTGGAGATTGTGTGTCCCGACTGCGGCGGCTCCCGGTACGGGGAGGAGGCCGGAGCCATACGCTACCGTTCCAAAAAGGCGGCGGAATCCGACGCCGGAATCTCCATGCCGGAGCTGATGGGACTGACGGTGGCGCAGGCGATGGAAAGGTTTGCGGAGGTGAAGAAGATAAAAGAGCGGCTTCAGGTTTTGATGGACTTGGGGCTGGGGTATCTGACGCTGGGGGAGGCCACCCCGGCCCTTTCCGGGGGAGAAGCCCAGCGGCTGAAGCTGGCCTCCGAGATGGGAAAAGCGCAGGACGACGCTGTTTTTATCTTCGACGAACCCACCATTGGCCTGCATCCGCTGGACGTGCGGCGGCTCATAGAGGTGTTTCAGCGGCTTATCGACAAGGGCGCGACGGTGGTTGTCATCGAGCACGACTTGGATATGATTGCCAATGCGGATTATGTAATCGACATGGGACCGGGAGGCGGCGAAGCGGGCGGCGAGATTGTGGCCGTGGGCACGCCGGAGGAAATTGCGGAAAATGAAAAGAGCATCACCGGAGCTTATTTAAAGCGGGTACTTTAAAGGAGGCGGAATGGAAAAAGGATTTTTAGGGCGGGAGCTGCGCTCCCATGACGACCTTGCGGAGCTGGTGCAGTATTTGGGCTTTCTGCCTTTGTTTCAAAACGAGGTAGAGGGCTTTTCCGTGGAGGAGCACACCCCCTTGGAGCTTTGGTTTGCGGAGGGGGGTGGACGGCCCGTGGGAGTGGAAAGGGCCGGCGCTCAGAAAAACAGGCTGCGCTTACGGGAAATTTTTCAGGGGAAAGACGGGCTTTATCAGCGCCAACTGGTATCCTGACTTTGCAAATTATCGGCGGGACGGGTACGATTTTGACGCCCGGTACGAGGACGGCCTTGCATCCTATCAGGACAAAACAACCTATGAGATTATTGAAAAGTACGACAGCCTTCTCTCCAAGGAGATAAAGCGCATAGGCGGTTTTGGGAAAAATGGGCGGAAGGGCTTCGACGGCATTATGACCCGCCTGCAGATGCAGGGGTACGTTATTACCGCAGATTTTGAGTATCAGAAGGATAAGCAGGGCAGAACCTACGGATGGGGAGTGGCCCGCTATGCCACGCCGGAAAGATATTTTGGGGCTTTGTTTACGGAAAATGTGTACCGGCGAACGCCGGAGGAGTCAAAGGAAAGAATACTGGCGCATTTGCAGGAATGTTTTCCGGCGGCGGAGAAAGAAAAGTTATTAAAAATCATGAAGTAAAGAGGCTGAAATTATGATGGAAAGGAGGTAAAAATCATGACGGAAGCAGAAAAGCTGGACGCGGGGCTGGAATATGATTTTTGGGACGCGGGGGTCAACGCCCGGAAGCTGAACGCTATCGAGGGCTGCCGAAAGCTGAAGGAATTGCAGGATAAGGGAGCGTCGGAGGACGAACAGGCCCGGCTGATTCAAGAATTTTTCGGCTCCGTGGGGCGGGACGTGTCCCTGTGTCCGGGCTTTATGTGCGACAGCGGCAAGAACATTCACGTGGGGGACCAGTTTCTTGCAAATTACAACGTGACAATTCTCGACATTATGCCGGTTCATATCGGCGACTATGTGATGATTGGCCCAAACACGCTGATTACCACGGTGAATCACCCCTTAACGCCCAAGGGGCGCAGGGAACATTTAGGCATTGGAAAACCGGTCACCATAGGAAACGATGTGTGGATTGGAGGAAACTGCACCATTTTGCCGGGAGTGACAATCGGCAATAACGTGGTGATAGCCGCTGGGGCGGTGGTGACAAAGGACGTGCCGGACAACTGCGTTGTGGGCGGCGTGCCCGCGAAAGTAATAAGGCAAATTGAAAACGATATAGAGGAGGAAAGTGATGAGTATTGACAGAAACAGTATGCCAAAGCTTGGGTTTGGCCTGATGCGCCTGCCGGAGCAGGGGGAAGAAATCGATATGCCAAAGCTGCGCGCGATGGTGGACGCTTATATGGGGAAGGGCTTCAACTATTTTGACACCGCCTACGTTTATCACGGCGGAAAATCGGAGACGGCAATCAAAGAAGCGCTGGTGGAGCGTTATCCAAGGGAATCCTTTTACCTTGCAACAAAGCTTCCCGCGTGGGCGGTGAACGGTATGGAGGACCGCGATAGGATTTTTGAGGAGCAGTTAGAGCGCACCGGCGCGGGATATTTTGATTTTTATCTCCTGCATAGCCTTGAGGACGGCTCCAACTATGATATTTATGAAAAATACGACTGCTTTACGTGGGCGAAGGAGAAAATAGCGGAGGGAAAAATCAAGCACTTTGGATTTTCCTATCACGGCACGCCGGGGCTGCTTGAGCAGGTTCTTGACGCGCATCCTGAGATTGAATTCGTCCAGATACAGCTCAATTACGCGGATTGGAATAATCAGGTGGTCCATTCGGGAAAGCTCTACGAGATTCTTCGCAGCAGGAATATTCCAATGATTATCATGGAGCCCGTTAAGGGCGGGACGCTGGCAAACCTGCAGCCGGAGCTGGAAGAAATATTTAAGGCGGTGAGGCCTAAGGCTTCCGCCGCGTCGTGGGCCTTGCGGTTTGTGGGCTCGCTGGAGGGCGTGGCGACTATTTTAAGCGGAATGTCCACGGTAGAGCAGATGGAGGATAACTTAAATACCTTCGTCAATTTTGAGCCTTTATCGGAGGAAGAAAAACAGGCGATTGACGCGGTGGTAAAGAAAATGCTGGATATGCCGTTGATTCCCTGTACCGCCTGCCGTTACTGCTGCGACGGGTGCCCGGCGGGGATTCAGATTCCCGACGTATTCCGCGCGGTAAATACGGTGCGGATGTACCCGGAGGACGGAAGGCCGCATATGTTTTACGGAAATTTGACGCAACGCTCAGGAAAGGCAAAGGACTGCGTTGCCTGCGGACAGTGCGAGCGCGTGTGCCCTCAGCATCTGCCGGTGATAGAATTGATGAAGGAAGCGGCGGAAAAGCTGGATAAGGAATAAAAAATAGGAGAGAGCCGGAATGGAAAATTTATTTGACAGGCCGATACCCAGATTGGGGTTCGGATGCATGAGACTGCCGGAGGCGCAGAACGGGGAGTACATAGAAAGCGAATGTCAGGAAATGTTTGACTTCGCCATGGAACACGGCATGAATTATTTTGATTCGGCGTGGCATTACGTGGATTCTCAATTGATGATTGGGAAGTGTCTGGAAAAATATCCCCGCGAGAGCTATGTCCTTGTGGGAAAACTGTGCTTTACCGACGGCACGCTGGAAACCCGCGAGGCGGCAATGCAGGCCTTTGAGAAAGAGCTGCATGATGCGCGCACGGATTACATGGACCTTGAGCTTATCCATACGCTGGGCAGCCCCGGCTCCCTAAAGCGGGTAGATGAGCTTGATATTTGGGGCTTTATGCGCGATTTAAAGGCCAGCGGACGGGTGAAGCATATCGGTTTTTCCTTTCACAGCACGCCGGAAAACCTAGAAAAAATTCTCATAGAGCATCCGGAAATGGAAGTGGTGCAGATACAGGCCAATTATTACGACCACAACACCGACGGCGCGCGGGAAAACGGCGGCTGCATTGAGGTTTACGACATTTGCCGAAAGTACCGTAAGCCCGTTATTATTATGGAGCCGGTAAAAGGCGGGAATTTGGTGAATGTAGACCAGCATCCGGAGGTGAAGGCGCTGATGGAGGAGGCGGATTCCACCCAAAGCCCGGCGGCGTGGGCGCTGCGGTACGCGGCTTCCTTGGAAGGCGTGGTGACGGTGTTAAGCGGAATGTCAACTATTCAGCAAATGAAGGAAAACTATCGTATTATGATGGAGGACTTTAAGCCTCTTTCGGAAAGTGAAAAGGCTATGCTGGCAAAAGCGGCAAAGATAATTGAAGCGAAAAAGCCGGTGGGCTGTACCGGCTGCCACTACTGCACGGATAAGGGATGCCCTGCCGGGATCCGCATCCCGGAGGTGCTGAACTGCCTGAATCTTGTCAACCAGTACCATAATCCGAGAATGGCAA
Organism: Clostridium sp.; assembly: GCA_023663815.1. Taxonomy (GTDB): domain Bacteria; phylum Bacillota; class Clostridia; order Lachnospirales; family Lachnospiraceae; genus Suilimivivens. Next base: position 549 of record JAMPGS010000136.1, on the reverse strand, counting down.
GAATGTCCTACTATCCGGCTATCAGCGAGCACAGCCCAAGGGAATGTCTGCGGTGCGGAAGATGTGAAAAGGAGTGCCCGCAAAGGCTTCCGATTATGGACTTGATTCAGGAGGCCGACGAAAAGCTTTATATCGGGGAAAATATTGATATCTGGGCGAATCATTAAGAGGGTTTTGTTCTTGCGGAGGGCGGAGAAGAGGGGCTTGACCTGTTTGGTTTGCATGGCGGCCGCCGGGGCGGAGGAGCAGAGCAAGTTTGACTTGTTTGGTTTGCATGGCGGCCGCCGGGGCGGAGGAGCAGAGCAAGTTTGACTTGTTTGGTTTGCTTTGACGGCCGTCGGGCAACAGGGCCAAGCTTGCTTTGGCTTCGCCCCGGCAAGGCAAACGGCTGTCTGCGGTGCAATATATGTTTGATAAACCCACACAGATTTTACAAAAAAATAAAAAAATTATCTTGCCAAACATGTCTTGTTATGGTAAGATACTGCTTGTTAAGTTATTCATCAGATGTGGCTCCGTGGTCAAGCGGTTAAGACATCGCCCTTTCAC
>JAMPGS010000135.1 GCA_023663815.1 Clostridium sp. | reverse complement strand
GCAGGTTCTTCCTCCGTACCAGCTCACGTTGAAATGATGGGACTTATCGGTATGGGCAATAACCCGATGGTTGGCGCGACCGTTGCGGTGGCTGTTTCGGTTGAGGAAGCGGCGAAGGAAGGGAAGTTCTAAGTATATCTTATGAATTGAAAATAATATAAGGCTTGAAAGTACCGCAATCTACAGGGTTTGCGGTACTTTTTTGCTCCAAAAACCTTAAAAATAAAATTGGGTGTGAGATGCCGTGAAACGTGCAAAAATGTGATGAGTAGGTAACAAGCAGGTAACATAGTGTAGGTAACAAAAAAATGAGCATAAAAGAAAAAATATGATAAAACAGAAAACTTAAAACATCTTGTCGTATGAAATTGTCCGTGTTATACTGTGGGAAAGGAACAGTCGTGTTACAAGGTGGTAGCCTCCCAAAACTTGCAAAAGAGGGGAGGTGGTGCGATGGGTACTTATGAAATTTTGAGCCTGCTATTTTTAGGCGGTACGTTTTTAGTCGCATTGCTTACCTACATAGATAGGAATAATAAGCGAAAATAAATAAGCCTACCTTGTCACTTGCCCGGTGCAGGTAGGCTTTTACTACTGCGGAGGTCAACCACTTTGTGGGCGGCTGTTTCCTTACCTGTTTATAGTATAGCTTTAGGAATAAGAAATTTCAAGTCTAAATATTAGTTAAATTTATAGTAAAATATTAGTTAAATCTTGAGAGATTGCGATTGAACGGGATTAATTTATGGAGGAGAAATATGGCTCTGCAAAATAAATTAGGGATTACAAATTCTGCGGAACTTGCAAGAATGGAAGAAAAAATAAGCAAGGCAAAAGCGCTTAAATTATATGAAAATAGTATCCTTGTGGAATCTGAAATTGGAAAATTTTCCGGGCTTGCGAAAATTCATAAATTTCTTTTTGACGATATATATAATTTTGCCGGAAAAATACGAACGGTAAATATTGCAAAAGGAAATTTTAGATTTGCACCTGTAATGTATTTGGAGGCCGCGTTAAAGCATATCGATGATATGCCCCAGCTAACCTATGATGAGATTATCGAAAAATATGTGGAAATGAATATTGCGCATCCATTTAGAGAAGGAAATGGAAGAAGCACTCGAATATGGCTTGATTTGATTTTAAAAAAAGAGTTAAAACTAGTAGTCGATTGGAGCAAAGTGGATAAGGAAGATTATTTGCTTGCTATGGAAAGAAGTCCTATTAAAGATGTAGAAATTAAGACCCTAATTAAAGATGCATTGACCGATAAAATTAATGATAGAGAAGTCTACATGAAAGGCATTGATGTAAGTTACTATTACGAGGGATACAATACTTTTAAAGCTGAAGACTTATAGCAAATTTTTCTTTTTAGCCTTAGGCGTGGGAAGCTCCTCAAAAGTAGCGGATATAAACCTTGCCATTAAATCGCGGTCGTCAATATCTGCTGTTGTAAAATAATTTTTTGCGCCCGTATAGGGCGCGGCTTCTTCGCAGTCGGGGAAAACGAGGGCCCCTGCTTTTGTCTTTTTCACAAAAAATTGGTTGTCGCAGATAAGGCCGATAATTTTTCCATTGCAGTAAATTCCATATTCACCAAACATTTTTTTGTATGTAATTTTTCCTGCGCCGCCTATTTGTTCGCACACATATTTTACAAAATCTAAACTGGAAGCCATAACTATCACCCATTTCTTAATTAAGAACCTGATTTTTTAATCCAACTTATTAAATTCTATTGGTGTTAGTCAACATCTGGGTGGGTGGGTATTTTTTCAATCTGTCAGCCCGCATAAATGTTGGTCTGCTTATGAGCAAATATCATCACCGACCCATTTGTTGACTAACACTATTCTATTTTCAATACCAAGTTTCAAATCCAATTTTCAGGTTCCATTTTCAAATTTAATTTCCAAGTCCTATTTCCGTTTCACCGGTAAGTTTTCCACAATTTTTTAAACCCAACGTTTGCATTGTTCTATCCGTTTACCGCCGTCGCCCTGCTTTTCATCGTAAGCAAATTGGATTAGCAGCTCGCAGGGAAAGTCCCTACACTGTCCGCAATGTTCATGTCCTTTTGTTTCACCGCAGGATTTTACGGGACAGCTTTCGCCCTAGAAGGGTTTTTTAATATTTACGCAGCCCCTACAGCCTGTTTGCTCTTGATAAGAACATTCATTGCATAAAATACCGCATCTCGACTCAATCATAAATGTGCTTCTCCTTTTTATTATATCATCTATACTCGCAAGCCCGCACTTTCAGCGCTTTATCGTCTGCCTCGCAGACTACTTGTTCGTTAATAGCGAAAGAAAAATCAAATGCCGCTTCGCGTCGCTTGATTTTCTTTTGCGCTCATTATATCTTATCGGCAATGCACGCTCGAAAAACCTGCGGTTTTCCTCGCTCGCGGGCTTCGCCCTATATATCCACCGGCATATGCGCTCTGCCGTGCAAGCACGTCTCGCGCCTATACCGCTGTCTGTGCACTGCTCATTGCCATCGCGTACATCGTAACACAATAAACACGACGACGGTATGTCTTGTTAGAAAAAAGAATGGAAAAGCCAAAAGAAAAATGATACAATAAATTGCACTGTATAAATAGATTATTGTATTTTTTGACAGGAGGAAATGATATTGCAAGCATTTAAAATTATTACAAACACAACGGCTGATTTACCCATGGATTATATAGAAGAAAATCAATTGGGATTGATTTATTTTAACTATATTATGGACGGTGTTTCCTATGGAAAAGGCCATGAGCTGGACTGGAAGGAATTTTATCGGCTGATGCGGGAGGAGGGGAAGATGCCTACCACGTCGCAGGTGAATCCGCAACAATATAAGGAATATTTTTCAGAATTTTTGAAGGAAAATAAAAATTTGCTGTATATTTCGTTTTCGTCTGGCTTAAGCGGCTCTTGCGGAAACGCGGTTCTGGCGGCCGACGAGCTTATGGAGGAAAATGAGGACTATAATATTATCGTTGTGGATTCAAAATGCGCGTCTATGGGGGAAGGGCTTTTTGTCCATAAAGCGCTGCAGATGCAGGGACAGGGGAAAAGCCTTAAGGAAACCGCCGAGTATTTAAAGGAACTGGTGCCGCATTTGACCCATGTTTTTACTGTGGACGACTTAAATCATTTATATCGGGGAGGACGTGTGAGCAAGGCAACTGCTATTGTGGGCACAATCGCCGCAATCAAGCCGGTTCTTCATGTAGACAATGAAGGGCACTTGATTCCTATCAGCAAGGTGCGGGGAAGAAAAAAATCATTGAACGCGCTGGTCGATTATATGGAGGAAAAGACAAAAGGGTATCCCGGCCAAAACGATATTGTCTTTATCAGTCATGGAGACGCTTTGGAGGATGCGGAATACGTCAAGGCGGAGATTGAAAGGCGATTTGGAATTAAGGCCTTTAAAATCAATCATATTGGGCCCACAATCGGCGCGCACTCAGGTCCGGGAACCATCGCGCTGTTTTTTGAAGGAAATTCAAGGTAGGGGTTGGACATTTTTTTACGGCCTTGTGTTGAAGATTTGGCCTAGTGGTGTGGATGTACGGCCTTGTGGCGAAAATAAGCAAAAAGTATCTAAGCGGTTGAAAAACGAGCGCGATTGAAGTAAGATAATGCCAGTTGATATATATTTTTAAATTTTACCTATGAAAAGGAGATATGGCTATGAGCAAGTATGCAGGCACACAAACGGAAAAAAATCTTGAGGCGGCCTTTGCGGGCGAATCACAGGCGAGAAACAAGTACACCTATTTTGCCTCAGCGGCAAAAAAGGAAGGGTACGAGCAGATTTCCGCGCTCTTTTTAAAAACCGCGGATAATGAGAAAGAGCACGCAAAGATGTGGCTGAAGGAGCTACAGGGAATCGGTAGCACCGCGGAGAATTTAGCGGCGGCGGCCGACGGCGAAAACTACGAATGGACCGATATGTATGAGGGATTTGCAAAAACGGCCGAGGAAGAAGGATTTCCGGAGCTGGCGGCAAAATTCCGCATGGTGGGCGAGATTGAAAAGCATCATGAAGAGAGATACCGCGCGCTTTTGAAGAATGTGGAAACCGCCGCGGTTTTTGAAAAAAGCGAAGTAAAGGTATGGGAGTGCAGGAATTGCGGGCATATTATTGTGGGTACGAAAGCGCCGGCGGTCTGCCCTGTCTGCAATCACCCTCAGAGCTATTTTGAAGTTCACGCTGAAAATTATTAAGAAACTGTAATTTTCCGTATGCTGGGGGATATGGGATTTGGAAGAGAGATTGTGGGGGTTTTCAGGAAGAAGTAAGATAAGTAAACCGCGGTACAAAAAACAGCGCGCGCACGCACCATTCGATTGTCATGGCAACCCAGACGCCGAAAATGCCAAGGCCGATATATTTTCCGAGAAAATAGGCGAATCCAATGCGGCAAATCCACATGGTCGCGATGGACACAACCATGGTGTAATGCACGTCGTTTGCCGCCCGGAGCGCGGCGGGGATTGCATAGGACAGGGGCTGCATGAGAATTAAGCAGACGATATTGTAATTTAACAACAGCTTTACCAGCGCAATTGTGTCGTCGGACAGGTGATACATGAGAAAAAGCGGTTTTTCCAGCAGAAAGAGGAGAATTCCAATGCATAGGAGCGATAAATGGGACAGTCTCACCAGCTTCCACGCGTATTTTCTCATTCCTTCTCTGTCCTCCGCCCCGGCTAACTGGCCGATAACGGTTGTCATTGCAATTCCGATTGCCTCAGAGGGTATCAACTGAAAATTTCCGATATTGCAGGTAACGGAATCGGCGGTAATGGCAATGGTGCCAAAGCTTGCCGTCAGCGCGGCGAGAAACATTCTGCCGATTTGTGGTATCCCGTTTTCAAAACTGCTTGGAATTCCGATATATAAAATTTTTTTGATAACGGCGGAGTGAAACATCGGCCGATAAGTAAAATGGATTTCTTCATTTTTATGTAAAATGAACATAATGAGAACCGCCGACAGTATGCGGGAAAGGAAGGTGGACAGCGCCGCCCCGGTAACGCCAAGGCGCAAGCCGTAGATAAAAATAGCGTTTCCAATCACATTAGCCACGTTTGCCCAAAAGGAAATTTTCATGGATATTTTTGAATTCCCAACGGCGCGGAATAAAGCGGCCCCGCTGTTATAAATTCCGTAAAAAGGGTAGGAAATTGCCGAAAAAAGAAAATAAATCCTTGCGTTTTCCATGACGTCCGCTTCCAGATTGCGGTAGAGGGTTGTCAGAATCGGCTGATTTAGGAAGAACGAGGCGGCGGCCAATAGCCCGGAAAAGAGCAGGGTCAGCCAGAACAATTGATTGGCGGTGACGGAAACGGAATTTTGGTCCTTTTTTCCGATAAATTGAGCCGCGACAACCGCGCCGCCGGTGGCTAAAGCCGCCAGCAGGCAGTTCACCATATTGTTGATTGTATTTACGACGGAGATTCCTGAAATAGCGCTTTCCCCGCATGACGCCACCATAATTGAATCAATAAATCCCACAGCCATAATGAAAAACTGTTCAATTATAAGCGGAATAATTAATTCCAGCAGCTTTTTTCTTGTGAACATTACAGCTTTTCCCCGCAAAAAGTATCGCCTTAAAAAGTGATTGCTATTATTATAGGGCATTATATAGAGAAATTGCAATAGGAGAGTATTTCTATTTTGTTTCGGAGCGGAAGTGTTTTTGGACTTCCGCTCCGATTATATTAACATTTACATCTGTCGAACTCAGGATTAAAAGCGTAGAAGTTCTTGGAATCCAGTTTATCTTGGACGCTGCGCAGGGCTTCGCCGAAATTAGCAATTTAAGTAAGTGGCTTCAAAGCCAGTGTTTATCAGGGGTTCAAGGAATTTCAAAGAAAGAAATTATATTGCTTTTTTAGTGTAGATTACATATAATATAGATGAACAAAAAAGATAGAGGGGGGACTAATCGGTCATATATAAGGAGGTGTTTTTATGGCAACATCAAGTATTTTTGCGAACGTGCGGATTACAGACCCACGTCAGGCAGAAGCCTTTGCAGAGGCATTAGATGCATCTGCCAAAGGGCCGGAAAGAGTGCCATCAGTACCTGTGATTCCACTTATAACAAATATAGATGAAATACGGAAGTTTATGACAGGCGAGGATATAGAAAAATGAATAAATGTATAGCTGTTAATATTCAGGATATTTTAAAGGCAGTCGGAGAGAAGGAATTGCAAAAACTTCTCTCCGGCTTTTCATCTCCGCTAAATGATGAGGTGGAAGACTTTGTTCGTAATAAATCAATTGAGTTTGCCAGAAAAAAGCTGTCTATTACATATCTGGTTATAAGAAGAAATGATAGTGGAGAGAATTTGTTGATGGGAATTTTTACGTTGGCTCATAAAGCAATAGAGGTAACAAACACCAATATCAGCAATACGGCTCGTCGGAAATTATCAAGATATGCAAAATTGGACGAAGAAACGGATAAATATAACGTATCAGCATTTTTGATTGCGCAGTTCGGAAAAAACAGTGCAGTACCTGAAAAATGGGAAATTAGTGGGAATGAACTCATGGATTTGACCTTTGAAATATTGAAGCATGTGCAGTATTACGTCGGTGGGGGCGTGGTATATTTGGATTGTGAGGATATAGATAAGTTACTTAAATTTTACGAAAGTGATTATAACCGATTTAAGAGGTTTGGGGAGAGGCAGGCGGAAAGCGAAGGAAAGAGGTATTTGCAGTTGTTGAGATTTTTTTGATAGTAATTTTGTTGTAGGTTACTGCTTTTCTGCGAAAGCATCAGTCAAAGTAGCTGACACTTTCGCATTAAATTTACTCGTTTATAAAAATGGGACTTCCCTTAACATTTACATCTGTCGAACTCAGGATTGAAAGCGTAGAAGTTCTTGGAATCCAGCTTATCTTGGACGATGCGCAGGGCTTCGCCAAATCTCTGGAAATGAACAACTTCACGGGCGCGCAAGAATCTAATAGGGTCGCAGACGTCGCTGTCGTGAACAAGCCGCAGAATGTTGTCGTAGGTGGTGCGGGCTTTTTGTTCTGCTGCAATCATATAGGAACAACTTTTGATTAGAAATTCCAGTGAATTTCAATCGGGACGTCCCTTGTTCCGGAAATACGCTTGCCAATGGCTATATAATCAATCAGTATTTCTACAATTTCGCGGGTAAGATGTTCCAAGTTTAAGTATTGCTCAATTAGTTCGCGGCGATTATCGCCTGCCGCTATTTTTTTTTCGATTTCGGCAAGCTGTTGTTGTCTGTCAGCGCTCAAATATTCCAAGCGGCTGCGGTCTGAGGTAAATTCCTTTGACATTTCCGCATAATCGCTTTCAGATAGCAGGCCCTTGACCTTATCCATGTAAAGCTCCCGAATACCCTTTGAATACTCCGCAGCCTTTTTCTCATAGACTGTTATATCAGAAAGTAACTGGGTTTTTTGTTCCTGTAAGTTATTGTTAAATTCAATATTTTGTTCTAACTTGTTTTTGTCAAGATACTCGGCTGATAAACGGTTAAGCTCGTCGAGCACAAGCTGCTCCAATTTGCTGGCAGAGATAAAGGAACCAATGCAAGCGTCTTTTGCTACATGGCGACTTGGGCATTGCAGATAATGTTTGCCTCGATTTTTGGAAGAGCGCATGGTGTAGCCGCAGTTGGCGCACCGGGCTTTTCCTGCAAATAGACCTATTGTGCCAACGTCAAAGGGCTTTGCCCTCTGTGAGATTAACGCCTGTACTCTGTCCCATAATTCACGGTCAATAATCGGTTCATGCGTATTCTCGACAATATACCATTTACTTTTTGGACGGGGTTTGTTTTGCTTCGTCTTGTAGGATACGCTTCCATATTTGCCTTGAACCATATTTCCAATATACATTTCGTTTGTCAGCATATCGGATATAGCAAAATATTTCCAAAGGGTGCTGTTTTTGGTTTTGGGCTGCTGATAGCGTAAACCATGCAGACGCTTATATTCTGTTGGATTTGGTATGCCTCTGTCATTGAGCATACGAGCAATTGCAGTTTTTCCGTAACCTTGTGAGAAAAGAGTAAATACCTCCTGCACAATAGCGGCGGCTTCTTCATCAATCATCAGGCGGCCTTTTTGGTTGGGGTCTTTCTTGTACCCATAAAGAGCAAACGCGCCAATGTGAAAACCATTTAACCGTCTGTTTGTTAAAACGCTTCGGATATTCTCGGACATATCCTCTAAGTACCATTCATTGACAAGCCCGTTTATTTGACGGGATTTTTTATTGCCCTTATTTGCGGTGTCCGCGTTGTCAACAATACTGATAAAGCGGATACCCCAAACAGGAAAAAGCCCATGTATGTATTTTTCTACAAGTTCAAGCTCGCGGGTAAAGCGGGACTGTGTTTTACAGAGAATAATATCAAATTTGTGTTGCTTGGCGTCGTTTAATAAACGGTTAAACTCCGGGCGGCGTCTGTCAGCCCCGGTATAATCGTCGTCGCTGTAAATATTATAAAGTTCCCACCCCTGCGCCATAGCGTATTGCAGCAGCATTGACTTTTGATTTTGTATGCTGACCGAATCGTCGGTTTCAAATTGTTTATTTTTGTCTTCTTCAGATAAGCGGCAATAGATAGCTACTTTCATACTCATTCGTTTTTATCCCTCCTAAGAGATAAAAATAAGAATATTATTGATTTTGGGAATCAGTTTGACTTTTGTATGGACTGGCATATTGTTTACTTTTTTCCAGTTGATTTATGAGATTAATCCACGCGCTGGTAAATTTATCTTTGGAAGTTGTGGTTTTGCCGTCTTTGAAAATGCTTTTGCAAAGAATTTGCGAGTTTGTTTCTGGCAATATGACCCCTTCTTTTTGCAGATATATAATAGCGTATGTGATATTACTTGTACGTTATGCTGTTTTGGGAAAAGGAGTAATGTAGAATTTTTTTGAATTCAATTGCACAAAAATACTGACTTCATAATTAGGGATAAACGTGTACCGTTTTCCGGTTTGATAATTGCGGTTTTGTTAGGAATTTTCCTATTTTTGAGAGTTTTCATTTTGCAGGTTTTCAAAA
>JAMPGS010000134.1 GCA_023663815.1 Clostridium sp. | reverse complement strand
CGCAGCGTTTCTTTGTTCTGTATTTGTCATAATGTACCTCTTGTTATCATTTTTTTGCAACAACAAATTACCAAAAAAGGTACTTTTCTTTTTCCTCCGTTTCCAAATTGGCTTTCAGCACTTCCTTACTGCCAAAATTTTCTTTAAAAGCAGGTAAACGCCCCGTCGATGACAAAGTCGGCCCCCGTGGTAAAGCTACTGGCGTCTCCCGCCAAATATACGCAGATTGCCTGCAGTTCTTCCGGCTTTCCCATCCTTCCTAGGGGCGCCATCTCGTTCCACTTTTCAATTAGAGGAATCAGCGCGGGAGAATTTAAGGTAAGCTCCGTGCCGATATATCCGGGACTAATGCTGTTCACCCGCACGCCCCGCTTTGCCCACTCGATTGCCAGCGATTTTGTGAGCTGAATCACAGCCGCCTTGGAGGCGTTGTAGGCGCACTGGGGCTGAGGCACGTTCACGATATGGCCGGACATGGAAGCCGTGTTGATAATGGAGCCGCCGCCGTGGGCAAGCATGTACTTCCCCGCCGCAATATCCGTGAGGAAAACGCCGTTTAGGTTCACGTTAATCACCTTGTTCCACTGTTCATAGGTCATTTCATCGGCAGGCACGTTGATGCAGATACCCGCGTTATTGTGGCAGAAATCCAAACCGCCAAGCTCTTCCGTCACCTGAGCTATCATTGCGTCCACCTGAGCCGGGCTGGTGCAGTCCGTCTTAACGGCGATGACCTTTCTTCCCGTGTCCTTCGCTATGGCGGCGGCAGTTTTTACCGCCTCCTCATAATCCACGTCCACAATCGCCACGTCCGCGCCGGCCTCCGCAAACGCCGTCGCCGTGCTTTTTCCGATGCCTCGCGCGCCCCCCGTTACAAAGCCCTTTTTTCCGTCCAGCCTCATTTTTTCCATAATGCCCATAATTTTTTCTCCTTTTTTATGATTTAAAATTTATTTTCTTTCAAGCAGCGTTTGCGGAACCTTTCCCGCCCTGCCTTTTTGCGCTCTTATTGCCGCGCCGCGCTGTAACTGCAGTCACATATGCTCCTTCTGGTACTGCGACGGAGTACACCCGTAAAAGCGTTTGAAGGAGGAAGCAAAATAAGGATAGTTATTGTAGCCCACATTCTCGGCTACCAGATTGACATTACTCCCTTCCTCCGCGAGAAGCACCGCCGCCAGCTTCATCCGCTCCTGAATCAAATACTGGCTGATAGAAATTCCCTTTTCCTTTTTGAACACCCGGTTTAAATAATCCTTGTTCAAATACACGGCGTCCGCCACCTCGGTCACCAATAAGCTGCTGTCCCGCAAATGCTTTGCGATATACTGTTCGACTTGGGCCGCCAGCTCCTTGGGGCTTTTGGTGGTCCGCTGGGCTTCGGGCTCGTCCTCCTGCGTATTTGCAAAATACTTTTCCTGAACCTTATCCTTGCGCTTTCTTTGAATCTCCTCGCAGACCCGCTTTACCTTCTCGGCAATCACCTCGTAGGGCGCGGGCTTTAAAATATAATCGGTACAGTGCAGGGAAATCGCCTCCTGCGCGTACTCAAAGCTTGCGTGGCAGGTCAAGAAAATACACGGAAGCTCCGCATCAATTTCCCTTATGGCCCGAAGCAAATCCAGCCCGCTTGCACCCGGCATCTCAATGTCGCAGAGCAACAAATCCACCTGCTGCACATTCAGTATTTTTAGCGCCCACTCCGCGCTGTAGGCCGTCCAAATATTCCCGTCAATGCCGCAGCTTTTCCAGTCAACTCCGTCCATCATTCCCTTGACGGCCACCATTTCATCGTCTACAATTAATAAATTCATTTTAATTGGTTTCCTTTTCTTTGGTGTAAAAAATCTCCGTGGCGGAACCTACCATAGCTTCTCCAACTCCGCCTCCAGCCGTATCGCCGCTTTCTGTATTTGAATCCCGTTCGCCCCGTAATACAGCTTGATAAAATGGGTAGACCCAAATACCACCCCAAGGTCGCGCTTCTCCTCGATGACGTTCCCTTCCGTTCCCTGAATGGAAATCTGCGCTTTTAAGGCGTTGTCATAGTAAACCGATACGGGAAGCTGGGCCAGAGGGCCAAGGTCAGAACTCATGGTTAAGGTAATGCTATAGGTTCCAAATTTTTCCACCTGAATACCAAACACGTCGCTCTCCCCTGCCTTGGGATGAAGCAGAGAACCGTCGATTACAATTTCATTATTTTCATCCGCCTGATAGTAAACCAAATCCGTGGGAGAAATATCGTTGTCGCCTTTTGCGTCCATTACCGCCAATTCTTCCGGGTCAATCCGTCCTGTTTTATGTAAAATAGCCGGGCTCTTCAAAATGAAACCGAGAATATTCTTTGCTCCCCGCTGCAGCTCCCCTCTTGTGATATATCCTTCCTCCAGCTTTCGCTGCATATCGTCGTTTTCCGGGTTGTCCGCCGGTTTAGAGGTCACCATGTAAAGGTCGTTCTGGGCGGCCAGCATCGGCGCTTTTACCTGATGGTCGGCGGCTTCTCCCTCGTAGTTGGCGTCGGCCCACCAGTCGGTCATGACGATTCCCTCAAAACCCCACTCGCCGCGCAAAATGGTGGTGTTCAAGTCGTAGCTTCCGGCGGTCCAAAGGCCGTTTACCGACGCGTAGGTCGTCATAACGGAACGGCATTTTCCCTCTTTTACCGCAATCTCAAAGCCCTTCAAATAAATTTCCCGCAATGCCCGCTCGGAAATTTCCGAATCGGATTTTCGCCTTGCCGTCTCCTGATTGTTGCCGCAGAAATGCTTCACAGTGCCTGCAATCCCATAGGTATCCATGCCCAAAAGCTGGGCCGCGCAGACTTTTCCCGTTAAATACGGATCCTCCGAAATATATTCAAAATTCCGCCCGTTTAAAGGGTGCCTGTGAATGTTCATGCCGGGGCCCAATAGAGAATCGATTTTGTTGAGCCGAAGCTCCTGTCCCGCCATCTCATAAAGGGCCTTGATAAGAGGAAGGTTAAAGCTGCACCCAAGGGCCGTCCCATTGGGCATGGAAAAGGCTTTCGTCCCGCAGTCCATGCGGATGCCGGAAGGTCCGTCCGAGCAGCCCGCCGCGGGAATCCCCAGCTTTTCAAGCTCCGGCGTAACTCCCCCAAAGGCCGCCGCAATTCCGGGCGTCACGCGGGGGCTGCACATTCCCTCTCCCCGGAACATGCAAATCAATTCCTCGTCGCTTATCTGGGCCACAAACTCGTCCATACCCACCTTGCCGTCCAGCACGTCCGCCAGCCGATACCCCTTATCGCCGGTATAAGGAAGAGGGGCGGGGCGGTTTGCAATCAGCCGCTCTCTTGGATTTACCGTTCTTGTGGGAACCGTTTCCATCACCGCCGCATAGCTTCCGTCCGCCTGCTCAACGGCTTTCATTCTCTCAAAGCTCTCCGTGGGAGCGTAAGCCTCCTGCAGTTTTTCCATAACGCGGAAGGGCTGCTCATAACTTCCCGCCAAACCTGCGCTTCTCACGTCGCCGCCCACATAAAACTCATAAAGCCCTTCCTCCAAAACATAGCAGGACTTGTTGCCCGTAGCCCCGCTGTCGTCATAGGAAGCGTAATCATACTTGGGTATCTCAAGGACAACCGTTTCTTTTTCTCCCGCGGGAATGACCTGCGTCTTTGCAAAGCCTGCCAGCTTACGGGCGGGATTCCCCAGCTTGCCCGCGGGCGTCTTTACATATACCTGAACGACTTCTTTTCCCGCCAGCTTGCCGGTATTTGTTACCTCGGCGGTAACCTGCACGGAATTTTCCTTTTCCTCAACGACGCCTTTCACCGCAAACGTTGTATAAGAGAGACCATAACCAAAAGGATATAAAACCTTTTCCTTTGCAAAGGTTTCAAAATAGCGGTAGCCTACATAAATATCCTCCTGATAAACATTTTTTTCCTCGCTTCCAAAATTCTTATCGGAGGGATAATCCGAAATTTTTTCCGCAATGGTATCCGTCAGCTTCCCGCAGGGATTCACCTTGCCTATAAGCGCGTCCAAAACGCCGTTTCCGCCCTCCTGACCGCCCTGCCACGCATATAAAACCGCGTCGGGCCGATACTTTTTCACCCAGCTCATATCAATGATATTTCCCACGTTTAAAACTACTATCACGCGCTTGCTGGCCTTGCACACCCGCGCAATCAAGTCCTCTTCCACATCGGTAAGCCGGTAGCTTCCCGGCGTGTCGTGATTATCCTGATCCTCCCCCGCCGTGCGCCCAATGATAACCAGCGCGGCGTCCGTCCTATCCGCCGCTTCCAGCATTTCTTCAGTCACAGGCATCTCTTTCTGGGCCCACGGAACCTGTCCCCAGCCTTTTCCCTCGTCATAGGGATTTTCCTTTATCCACTCTTCATAAATACTGCAGAGCTTTTCGTCCAGCGCAATGTCTCCGCATGACTTTAACGCGTCTAAAATCCCCACCACATATCGGGTATTTACCAAACCGCCGGAACCTAAGCCGCTTTTATAATAATTAAAAGCCGAGCGGCCGTACACCGCAATTTTATCCCCTTTCCGAAGAGGCAGGGCGTTATTTTTATTCTCCAAAAGAACGCACCCTTCCGCCGCCGCTTCTCTTGCAAGACGGGCATATTTGTTTAAATCCAATTCGTATTTGTTCATGGCTTTTTTCCTTTCCTATTGTTTTCCTTTTGACCTGCGCGCGCTTCAGCGTACTACTAACATCATATCCGAAATTCCCGCCGTCTACAAGCCTCCTTTTTCTTTTCCTCCGCAATCGGCGGATTAAAATTCATCCGTTGAAATCAGCCGATAGCATCCCCTCCCCTGTTTTGCCAGCCTTCCCTGAGCCTCCAGCTTCTTTACTACCCTCTGCAACTGTCGGCGGCTGCATTGCAGCTTGGCGGCGGCGGCCTCCATTCCAATCATCGTCCCGCGCGGGCAATCGTTTTTCAGATAGTAGACAAGCCTCTCCTCCAGCCGGGGCATCACCACCGCATTGCGGGCCGTGAACACTTTAATCCGGGAAGCCTGTTCCAGTAAATACATCAAAAACTTACAGTCCTTTTCCAGCCGCGGACGGTTCTTTTCCATTGGAAGTGCAAGCGTGATAATCGGCGAGAGGGCCTCTATATAAAAAATGGGGATATTGCTGAGTACAAACTCCATGTCCCCCAATATTCCATCGTTTTCCATCACCGTAACGTTTCTTCTGGCTCCGCCCTCGTCCAGATAATACAGCGACGCGCTTCCCTTTACCATGAACTGAAAATAGGTAATCGGCTGCTCCGGCCGCGACAAAAATTCCCCCGGTTGATATTCAATAACAAAAAAATTAAGATTTTCCGTCTCAAAATGTTCCCTTAAACGCTTCTTTTCAAGATATTTTTCTACTGTCGCTCTGTCGTATAGTTTCTCCATTCTTCTGCTTCCTCTTACTGCCTCTGCTTCCTTTGATTTCTCCGCTAAACTGTTTTCGGTTATTTCTGCAAAACAATGACCTCACGCTGCCTGCAAATATAGTTCGGCTTCTTTCAAATGTATTGTGACACATGTCACATAAAAAGCCAATACTTTTTGATAAAATTAATTTAGCAGAAACGGGAAAGATTTGGAAAAGATTTTTCCCTATGCATAAAATGTCAGCTATCTTATAAAAAATTTTATAGAAACGGAGGAGAGAGCGAAAGAAAAAATTTTCGCTCCAAAGAAAAAATGGAAAAAGAAAATCGGAACGCTTTATTTGAAACCGCGCCTGTCCCTAAAGCCTTTATGACGCTGGCCCTGCCGGTTGTCCTGTCAAAAATCGTCAGCATGATTTACAACATGGTGGACATTTACTTTATCGGCCGTACCGGCAACGCTAACCTTGTGGCCGGAGTGTCCATCTGCGCCCCTGTTTTTTTGCTGATGGTGTCCCTTGGCGACCTGTTTGGTTTGGGAGGCAGCAGCGTTATGAGCCGGTTTTTTGGACAGCGCAAGGACGATGACGGAAAACGGGTTAGCTGCTTCACCTTTTACAGCGCCATTGCGACGGGCATTTTGGTTGCCCTTATCATGCTGCTTTTTCGCAGTCCCATACTCCATATGCTGGGAGCGGAGGGCGAGGTGTTTGACTATGCAAGTCAATACTATATTTGGATTGCGCTGGGCTCCCCTTTCATTATTTTAACCCTGATTCCCGCCAACCAACTGCGCACGGAAGGGCTGGCAAATATCGCCATGGTTGGCAGTATTGTAGGAAGCATCGTCAACATGGTTCTTGACCCCGTCTTTATCTTCGGGCTGAATATGGGAGCCGGCGGAGCCGCAATTGCAACCGTACTTGGAAACATTGCAACCGACATTATCTTTGTTGTCTGTATCATGAAAAAAAGCCAAAAGCTGACCGTTGACCCCCGCATGATTAAGATAGACCTTGCCGCCATTCTTGCCGTCTTTGCCATCGGCCTGCCCTCAAGCCTCAACAACCTGATGAACAGCTTCGGAACCGCCCTGCTCAACCGCAGTCTGGTAGCCTATGGAGCCGACAAGGTGGCAGCCATGGGCATTGCCAGCAAAGTAACCATGCTGGTATCTATGATTATGATTGCCTTTGCCTTCGGCGCGCAGGCGTTGATTGGCTATAATTACGGCGCGGGAAACAAGGCGCGGCTGCGGGAAGTATTAAAATTTGATTTGCTTGTGCAGATGATAATTGCCTTTGCAGGCGGCGCGGCGTTGATGATATTTGCGCCGCAAATGATTCGCCTGTTCATGAACGATTCGGCCATCGTGGAGACC
The DNA here is from genome assembly GCA_023663815.1 of Clostridium sp. Lineage (GTDB taxonomy): Bacteria > Bacillota > Clostridia > Lachnospirales > Lachnospiraceae > Suilimivivens. Next base: position 2,342 of record JAMPGS010000134.1, on the reverse strand, counting down.
GGCGCGCTTATGCTCCGCCGAATGATTCTTGGGCTTCCCTTTGCGGGAGTGTTCCTTGTGTGCAGCACCCTGTTTATGAGCGCGGGCAAATCCCTGCCCACTCTGATAATGTCCTTAAGCCGCCAAGGAATTCTCTTCGCCGCCGCGCTGTTCCTTTTATCCAGCCTATTCGGCTATGCGGGCGTTATCACCGCGCAGCCTGCCGCCGATATGCTGTCGGCTGTGCTGGGGGTGGTTTTGCTGAAGGTTAGTAAGATTGAGATTTGAGGGAAAAGAAATTATTATATAAAATTTCGGATATTTTTATTGATTTTTATAAAATATTTATTTGTTTTTTCTATATTATAGTATATACTAAAAACAAAAGTATTATATCTCAGAAAGGAGGCATTGCTATGTCTACAAGTATATTTGACCGCAACCTAGAAATTACCGATATGGAATCTCTTAAAAATCTCATTGAGGTAATGAACTCTGACCCGCCGCCAATTTCAAATCACCCCTTCTCTGAAGCTGACTTGCGAAAGGGGGAAGAATTAGTAAGACAATGGTTCTCAAACTTAGAACTCTGATAGATATATTCGGCAGACAAGATAGACTGCTACAACAATGGCTATTTTCTTTTTCCTGTAAGCAGGATTCAGATATTGAATTCTTTTTACATAACCGAGCAATTGAGTTTGAGCTGGTGTCCAAAGCGCGCACTTATCTAATTATTGACGATACTATGTTGCTACAAAATAATTTCGTCATTCTTGGCTATTTCTCACTTACCCTAAAAACCCTGTCCGTTCCTAACTCCCTGTCAATCAGGGCAAGAAAAGAACTGGACGGGTTTAGCGGTAAATTCCACAGAGAACCTATCCAAAGTATTCCCTGCTATCTTATCGCTCAATTAGCAAGAAATTCTCATGTCGATAAACGTTCCTTATCCGGCAACACCATTTTAGAACTTGCATGTAATGCCATTGCCTCAGCCGTAGAACTAGTAAGCGGCAGATATATGATGATAGAATGTCGCAACAACCGTAAACTCATCCAGTTTTATCAAACCAATTTTTTCAAAAAAGTTACAAACATCGCAGACAATGATACGCCTATGATACAAATGATACGGAAAATTTAAAAATTCCGTCCAAATCCCCTACACCGCCGTAATGCTCACCGCGTGCATATACGCGTCCGCTCCGCGCGCGCAGGTCACGCTCAATTTTTTCCCACTGACAAGAACCTTACAGCCGCTGACGCTGCTCAACTTATCCAGCTTGAGCTCCATCTCTCCCTGAGGGGTATCCAAATACAAAATATTCTCCGTAGACTTCTTTCCAACCGTTCCTGTCACGGTAGAGGTGTCGGAGGTATCCACGTCCACGGCGTACATATACTCCTTGCTTGCCATAATGCTGGCGGCGTGCATGTAGCCGTCCCCGCCGTTGTAAACCGCAACCGTCAGCTTGCGTCCCGGTATCAAAAACATTCCATTTCTGGAATCCGTATTTGCGTCAATCACAATTTCCATCTCTCCGGCCTGTGTGGAGAAAAACAACATATTTTCTTTGGTTTTATCTGAAACAGTTCCGCTTACCGACGTGGTGTCTGTTGTAACGGCCGATGCAGGCGCAGGCGTCAATGAGGACGAAACTACTCCGGCAGCCACCCCGTCCGAGATACTCACCGCGTGCATGTAGGCATCAGAGCCGCGCACGCAGGTAATGGTGTAAGTCTTGTCCGCCACGATAACGGAACAGCCGTTCATGTTGGTTGTGGTATCAAGCTTAATTTCCATATCGCCCTGAGGGGTTTTTACAAACAGCACGTCGTTTGCATCCTTCTTCTTTACCGTTCCCACCACCGTCGCGCTTGTGGAGGCGTCCAGCGTCGCCGCGGTCTTTTTCTCCCCGCTGGTAATTTTTACCGCGTGAAGATATTCGTCGTTGCCCTGAGACACGGAAACGCTTATTTTTTCATCGGGAAGCAGCACCTTGCAGGCGCTGGTGTCCGTATTGCTGTCCAGCTTAATCTCCATTCTCCCTTCCTTTGTGGAAAGCAGCAATAGCTCCGAGGTGGTTCCCGACAAAACCGTTCCCGATACCGTCGCAATAACCTCCGCCGCCTGCACTTTTACCTGCGAAGCCGGAGATATCACCATTCCAAAAGCTAGACAGGCTATGATACACCATTTTACAATTTTATTTTTTCTCATTCCGTACCTCCTGTTAAAATCCTCTCATCCGCCGGATAATCCTTATATCCGAAACATCCCTTGTTTTTACTTGCTAAATCATTTGTTAAATCATCATACAATATTTGTCAAAAAAAAAACAATACAAGGAACAGCCCTT
>JAMPGS010000133.1 GCA_023663815.1 Clostridium sp. | reverse complement strand
TCAGAAGCAGCGATACCCCGGTGCTGAATAAAATGCGTGATGATATATTGGAAAATCACCCGCAAATTAAAATTGCAGATGTATCCAACTTTTATGACACTTCCATATTCAATGAATGTGAGCGGATGAATTATTTGATGGAGACATTGGATATTTGGGCGGATATCCACCCGTCGCTGGTCACTCGGCCTATGGAATGGGAGTATGAAATGCCATATGGAATCATCTATGCGAAAAAACCTTCTGAATCAGTGAAAAGATTTATCCATGTCATTCAAGGAGCTTTGAGCAGATAAATAGGCAGAGAGGAAAAGCGGTCTTTCCGCCGCTTCTGGCGGCAAACATATTCTTTGCTGATTCATCATTTTTATCATTGGGGCAAAAAAGTCCAATATATGCCTATTTATTTCATATCGTCCCCGCAAGCGGCTATTTGTTTTTATAAATTTAATATATCGTACTATATTTGACCGCTTATTTCAAAGCATGAAAAATAGTCGGATGTGCTTTTATATATTCTGAATGTATATTTATAGGCCTTCTTTCAGCGGAGACACAATTCTAAAAAGTTTTTATTAGAATACTTTACAAGGCTTTCCTGACTGAAATAGCCTTCGCGGGGCACATTTCCTGACAGCAAAAGCAGGAAATACATCCCTTTTTCTTGAATTTTGCTTTTTTATTTTCAATTTTAATAACGTGGGCGGGGCAGCTTTCCGCACATTTACCGCATCCCACGCATTTTTCGCGGTTGAGCTGGGGATAGGATTTAAGAAGCCGTTCCGCAAAGAAAAGAAAGGGCTTGTGTAAAAATCCGGGAAGATTGCCGGTAAAATCCAGTTTTTTGGTGTCAGGCATCTGAAAGGGAGTGAGCCCTTCCGGTATCTGCTCGCCCCGCAATTCAAGCTCAGCGGGCTTTGCAAGGCCAGCCTCTACGGCCTGACGAATCATTTCAATTTTCATGGGGTCAAGGCCCATAAGTCCGGCGGCAAAATAATCCTGAGTGTAGAAATCTCTGGCCGCGAGAAGCAGGTGCAGCGGGTGGGCGGTTCCGCCTGTGGGCCCGTTTCCTTCCATGGCGTCGATAGCGTCAATGATGGTGAGCTGGGGATTCACCGTCTGGGCAAGCTCAAGAAGCATACGGGAAAAATCCTGAAGATTGGGCCATAAATAATGGAGCTGCGGTTTTTCAAGGCCCGGTATGGTTCCAAACAAATTTTTAATTCCCCCGGAATATCCGGTCATGGAATGGGTTTTTAGTTTGCAGATATTGATAACATAATCTGCCTCAAGAACGGGCGTGATGATGTGGAAGGAGTGGTTTGCAAATCCTTCCCTGCAGGGAACGGTTTTAGCGGAAAAATCCATATTTAATTTTAAATCCGGCGACAAATCCTTCATGCCGCAAACGTTATACACGTTTTTCATATACTCCGCGTTGTACAGGCCGCCGGAGCTTTCGGCAAGAGTAATGTCTTTAACGCCATGCTCTGTGAGCCATTTGACAACGGCCTTAACGACAAGGGGGTGGGTGGTAACAGGAAATTCAGGGCGTTTTGCCATGATGAGGTTGGGCTTGATTACCACTTTTAAATTGGGACGCATGTCGTCCGCAATGCCGAGAGCTTCCATGGATTTGCAGATGGCGGGGTAAATGAGTGATTCGCTGTATTCGGGAACATGATATAAAGTTTGAAGCATGGATTGTCCTTTCTGTGGGTTTATTTTCGCGGGCAGCGAGTTAAAGTCATGCTTGCATGACTTTACGACCGTATCGGCAGGGTTATTGACTTTTGCGAGCAATGAGCTGCGTAATCGCCTGTAGATGGAGAGTGCTATAGTTTATTTTAGCATCTGGGGGGAGGTTTGGAAAGGCAGAGAAGAAATTTAATATAAATTTTATTGTAAATACGAATATTTTTTTATATAATTAAAATGTGATGGAGAAGTATATAAAACGCTGCACCCGGAGGATATTGCGGCAACGGAAGACTCTCTAACTGATATAACGATAGAAAATGTACTGACTGACAATCTATATAATTTATACGGGCAATAGAGGGAGAAAACCCAATATAATATCTCTATCAAAAGAATTTTTTAAAGGCGAGAATATTGATATTGAGGTAAGGGCTAAGGTTATATATGAAAGTAACACTGATGATATCATTAACCAGTACATTGTTTTTTGCAAAGTTTTTAATGAACAGACAAAATTGTTTGGAATGACAAAACAAGCAATTATGGAAACAATCCGTATTTGTAAGGATAGGAATGTTTTGCGGAAATATTTAGAGAGCAGGGAAAGGGAGGTTGTGACAATTATGATGAGTTTGTTTGATGATGAGCAGATAATGAAGTCTTATATTAAAAGTGAGAGATATGATGCGGAGCAGGAAATTCTGAAAGATGCTGCGCTCACGATGATTGAGATGGGAAAAATAACAATTGAAGAGATTGAAAATTGTTTTCCCAAGTTGTCGGAGGAATCAATTCAGGAGCTTGAAGCTGAAATCATGCAATTAGCATAAATAACAATTTTATATCAAAATAACAATGCAAAAGCGCATGGAACAGTAAGAAGCCATGCGTTTTTTACGTCCTTAAACGTCTAAAAGGCGAAACACAAAACGTCCAAAAGTCGAAGCATGACAGGTTGCTCATTTTTCCCGCCGGGGGTATAATGGTAGGAGTTTAAGCGGACATAGAAGGATAAAAGAAATACGAGTTTTAAAGAAATATAAGTTTTCTATAATTTAACTATTTAAGGAAGGAAAAAATTAGGCGATATGGCAGAATATAAGAATTATATATTTGACTTATATGGGACGCTAGTAGACATTCATACGAACGAGGGAAAAGCTTCCCTGTGGAAATATTTGGCGCAGTTATTTGGAATGATGGGGGCGGTCTATGAGCCGGGAGAGCTGAAAAGACAGTACAAAAAGCTTTACGGGGAGGAGACGGGAAGGAATCTTCTTCGGGTGCGAAGCGAGCTTGGGGACGAAAAAATTGCGGCGGGAGAGATTGAAATACATCTTGAGAACGTATTTGAAAAGCTTTTTGAGGAAAAAAACGTGGAGATAGACGGGAAGCAGGCATGGCAGATTAGCCTTATATTCCGAAGCCTTTCCATGAGTAGCATCAATCTGTACGAGGGCGTGGGGGAATTGTTTACGCGGCTTCGGGAGGCGGGAAAAAAGATTTATCTCCTGTCCAACGCCCAGAGAATGTTTACAGAGCCCGAAATGAAATTGCTTGATTTTTACGATTGCTTTGACGGGATTATATATTCTTCCGACGAGGGGGTGAAAAAGCCTTCCTTTTATTTTTACGACGCTATCTTCAAAAAGTATGAATTAAAAAAGGAAGAAAGTGTAATGATTGGAAATGAGTACATTGCCGACATTTTTGGAGCGCACAATTACGGGATAGACAGCATGTACGTACACACGGCGCAATCGGGAAAAGAGCCGCCCGCCCTGCCGGAAAGCTGCCGGAGAATTGCGGGTATTAGCGATGTGTTTTAGGAAATAAATGATAAGGAGAAAAGATGTTGAACATTCCATTGCCGGGACAAATTTATAAGCATTTTAAAGGAAATTTATACAGGATTATTACACTTGCGGAGCACAGCGAGACGGGAGAAAAGCTGGTGATTTATCAGGCGCTTTACGGGGATTATCAGGTGTACGCAAGGCCGCTTTCCATGTTTATGGAAAAGGTGGACAGAGAAAAGTATCCCAATGCGGTTTCTGAGTACCGCTTTGAGCTGCAGAAGGAATTGATAGAGATGCCTGTGCTGGGTAAGCCGGAGGAAGCGCTGGAAACACCCGCGCAAGCAGGCGCGAGCTCAGAAGAAACGGCTAAAATACCGCTGCAAGAATTGGAGGAAAAATCCAAACCGTTAGCACAAAAAACATCGGAAACGACCGAAAATCCCTCAATAGAACCCACGCCAGCAGAACCCTCCCCGGAGGAATTCACCTTAGACCCTCTAGTGATGGAATTTCTTGACGCGGATACCTGCGAAAAGAGGTTAAATATCTTGTCCGCACTTCACGACCGCATCACGGACGACATGATAAATATTATGGCTGTCTGCGCTGGAGTGGAGATTGAGGAGGGCGATACGGAAAGGCGATTCGAGGAGCTTCGCGCGTGCCTTGTAACGCTTGGGAGATACGAGGGAACCCGGTTGCGGTAAAAGCCTGCTTTAAAATAGAAAAAGAGGCAGAGAAAGAGCAGGAAAAAAATTGAAATACGATAATATAAAGGCGGGGCGGTTTCAAAGCCGCCCCAACAGATTTATTGCATATGTGGAAATTGACGGCAGGGAAGAAAAGGTTCATGTGAAAAACACAGGACGCTGCAAGGAGCTTTTGACGGAAAACGCGGTTGTCTATTTAAATAAAAGTAGGAGTGCAGACAGAAAGACAGCTTACGATTTGGTGGCCGTTCAAAAGGGAAATCGGCTGATTAACATGGATTCGCAGGCGCCCAACAAGGCGGTGTGCGAATGGCTGGTATCTGGCGGGCTTTTTTCCGACGTGTTGCTGGTAAAGCCGGAGGTGAAGTACCGCAATTCCCGCTTTGATTTTTATGTGGAGACCCCGGAGGAAAAAGCTTTCATCGAGGTGAAAGGCGTCACCTTGGAGCAGGACGACGTGGTTTTGTTTCCAGACGCGCCCTCCGAGCGCGCGGTAAAGCATGTAAAAGAATTGGCGGAGGCGGCGGGAGAGGGATACAAGGCTTACGTGATTTTGGTGATTCAAATGGAAAATGTAAAGTACTTTACGCCCAACCGCCAGACCCAGCCGGAGTTTGCCGACGCGTTAATCCGGGCAAGGCGGGAGGGCGTGCAGACCCTTGCTTACGACTGTCATGTAACGCCGGATTCTATGACCGTGGAAAAAGCCGTGCCGGTGAAGCTGTCGGAGCTGGAAATTGCGGCGGAGCCCCTGCTTTGCTGGTATGATAAAAATAAGAGAATTCTTCCATGGCGGGAGGACCGCACGCCCTATCATGTGTGGGTGTCGGAGATTATGCTGCAGCAGACCAGAGTGGAGGCGGTAAAGCCTTATTATGACAGATTTATGAAAGCTCTGCCGGATATCGCAAGTCTGGCGCAGGCGGGCGACGAGGAGCTTTTAAAGCTTTGGGAAGGACTTGGCTACTATAACCGGGTTAGAAATATGAAAAAAGCCGCAGCCATTATCATGGAAAAGTATGGAGGCGAAATGCCAAGGGAGTATGAGGAGCTGCTTAAGCTTCCCGGAATCGGGAGCTACACGGCTGGGGCAATCAGCTCCATTGCCTACGGCGGAAAAGTACCGGCGGTGGACGGAAATGTGCTGAGGGTTCTCTCAAGACTGCGGGGAGACGAGCGGGATATCTCTTTACCGCCGGTGCGCGCGGAGATTGAGGCGGAGCTTAAATGGGAGATGCCGGGAGAGCGGCCCGGCGATTTTAATCAGGCCTTGATGGAGCTGGGGGCGATAGTGTGCGTTCCCGGAGGGACGCCCCATTGCGGGAAATGCCCGTGGGAAAACCTTTGCGCGGCCCACAGTGAAAACAGGGAGCTTGAATTTCCTTATAAAACGCCGAAAAAGCCAAGAACGGTGGAGGAAAAAACCGTGCTTGTTATCTTGGACGAAAATAAAACCGCGCTTATGAAGCGGCCGGACAAAGGGCTGCTGGCGGGAATGTACGAATTTCCCTGCCTTGAGGGACATCTTTCCAGAGAACAGGTGCTTGATTATTTGAAAAAAGAGGGCCTGTCCGTGCTGAAGATAGAGCCTCTTGCGGACAGTAAGCATATTTTTACCCACAGAGAATGGCGCATGATTGGCTATGCGGTAAAGGTTGACGAGCTGGCGGGGAAGAAAAACAAGGATAACATGATATTTGCGGCGAAGGGCGAGGTGAAGGAGAAGTACCCGATTCCTTCCGCATACAAGGCGTATCTTTATAATTTCTTAAGTTGATTCTTTCCGGCAAAACAGGTATGATTAAGAAAATATTTTGTGTCCGGCACGGAAATGAGGAAAAGAAATGAAGCTTCTGTCGTTTGCGGTTCCCTGTTACAATTCAGCGGCCTATATGGAAAAATGTGTGGACTCTCTCTTAAAGGGCGGGGAGGACGTGGAAATTATCATCATAGACGATGGCTCCACCGATGGAACCGCTGTGATTGCCGATAGGTACGCGCTGGCTTACCCTTCGATTGTCAGAGTGATTCATCAGGAAAACGGCGGCCATGGCTCCGCCGTCAACACGGGAATTGAAAACGCGCGGGGACTGTATTTTAAGGTGGTGGACAGCGACGATTGGGTAAAAGAGGAAGCTTACATGCAAATACTTGACGCCTTGCGGAGCCTTACCGGCGGGGAAAAGGCGCTTGATATGCTGGTGAGCAATTTTGTCTATGAAAAGCTGGGGCAGGACAGGCACAAGGTGATGCGCTACAAGCACGCGCTGCCCGTGGACAGGCTTTTTGGCTGGGACGAGGTAAAGCATTTCCATACCGGCCAGTATATTTTGATGCATTCCGTGATTTTCAGGACGAGACTTTTGCGGGAGTGCGGTTTAAAGCTCCCGGAGCACACCTATTACGTGGACAATCTTTACGTATTTGAGCCCCTTCCTTTTGTGAAAAATATGTACTATCTGGACGTGAATTTTTACCGCTATTATATAGGAAGAGAGGGCCAGTCTGTAAACGAGGATATCATGATTGGAAGAATCGACCAGCAAATCAAGGTCAATAAACTGATGATAGACTATTTGACGGATAAGAAAAGCCAGATTGCCCCCGTGAAAAAGATGAATCAGTACATGACGAGCTATCTTGACATTATCACCACGGTATCTTCTATTTTGCTGATACGTTCGGGCACAAAAGAAAATCTGGCAAAGAAAAAGGAGCTCTGGAATTATTTGAGAAAAAAGGACTGGATTTTGTACGGGAAGCTTCGTTACGGACTGCTTGGACAGTGTACGAACCTTCCCGGAAGAAGCGGAAGAAAAATATCCGTGGAGGGATATAAAATCTGCCGCCGGTTTTTTAATTTTAATTAAACTCTCCGCACCCGCCTGCGCCGCTTCCCATGGGAGCGGTATTCTTGATAAAGGGCGACGATATCGGCCTGATAAACTACCAGATACATAATCCCCGACATAATAAAGGCGGTAAGCACGTCGAACACGGAGTGCTGCTTGATAAACACCGTGGAAAGAATGATGGAGATGCAGAGTATAAGTGAGCCTGCGCGCAGCTTTTTGTTCTCGGCCAGCTTTTGGTTGTGGATAACAGCCAAATGGGCTCCGATGGAGTTGTACACGTGGATACTGGGCCATAGGTTTGTGGGGGTATCCGTGCGGTACAGCCGCGCAACGATAGCAGTAAAAATATTTTCTCTGGGCATCACATGGGGACGGAGGTGGTGTCCGTTGGGCCAGAGGGTGGAAATAATTAAAAATATCGTCATTCCCGTAAAAAGGAACACACAGGTTTTAAAGTAGTCCTGTTTATTTTTGAAAAAGCAGTAAAGAACCACGGCGGACACGTACACAAACCACAAAAAATAGGGTACGACGAACAGCTCGCAGAAGGGAATCATATCGTCAACCTTCATGTGGATAATATAGTGCGGGTATTTTACTGTCTTTTCAAGCCATACAAACCAGACGCAGTAAATCAAAGCATAAACAATAAGCGGTATCGCGTGCCTATACCTTTCGTAATACTTTTTCATAAATTTTCTCCTCTTTGTAATACATTTTATAACTATTTTACAATACAGTTTATAGCATATAATTTAAAGCTATTGGCTAAAACTATTATCTAAAGCTATTTATAATAAAAGCCGCAGTTTTTCTTTTTCGCAGGTCAGCGTGATAGAGCTGCTCTTTAAGCTGACCTCCCCGTCGGTATGCACCCACAGGGGCGCGGAGGTTTCCAGATGAACCTTGGACGCGCTGTAGCGGTCAATTCCGTTAAAACGGTAGTGATTCCCCTTAAAAGCAGTGGGAAGAGCCATTAAAATCAGCCATTTAGGGATATTTCCCACGGCGCAAATGTCGATGATTCCGTCGCTGGGGTTGGCGTCGGGACAGAATTTAAAGCCGCCGCCTTCATATTGATGAATCATTCCCGCCACAAACAAAAACTTGGGGATAGAGATTACCTTTTCATCGTTCAGCGTGATAGTACAGGTGATTTTTTTTGCTTTTATAAGCTGCTTAAGGGCGATGATAAGGTAGGTCAGCTTCCCTAAACCTATTTTATTCAAAGCCTTCTTAAATTTAGAAGTAAGGGCCTCCTCGCAGACGGCGGCGTCGAAGCCGATACCGCTGCTTACCGCAAAATACCGCTTTGTCCGAAGCTCCTCCTCGTGCTGTCTGGAAAGCTGCTGCGAGGTTTGCTCATAGACAAGACACCCGATATCCATAAGGGTGGGCTTTTCGCAGGATAAAATCCGTTCCAGTGTTTCAAGGGGGTCTGCGGGAAGCATTAAATCCCTTGCCATATCGTTGCTTGATCCGGTGGGGATATAGCCAATCTGCACGCGGTCAAAGTTAGAAATGCCCTGAAGCGTTTCATTTAAGGTGCCGTCGCCGCCAAGGATAATAAAAGACAAAATCCCCTCAGAGTTCCGCGTAAAAAAGGTGTCCGACAGGTCGCGCACAAGCTTGACCACGTGGCCGGTTCCGGCGGAAAAGAAAACCTTATATTCAATATCCCTGCGATCAAGGATAGGCTCTATCATTGACCAGATTTTTGCGCCCCGGCCGGATTTGGAAGCCGGGTTTACAATTATGTAGTACATAGCTTACCCCTCTGAAATCATTCCCTATTTTAGCAGTAATTTTAGAAAGAGTAAAGATTTTTTGTTATGTTTGCGAAATCTTAAGGATTCGTTAGGAATCTTTTTAGATTTGCATTTTTTTGTTTTTTTTTGGAGAGGTATGTGTTAAACTACTCATTAGCGTAATGAGGAGAACCATAAACAGGAGGGTAATATAATATGTATTCATTTGAGGAAGTAAAAAATGTTGACCCGGAAATTGCCCAAGCGATTGTTGACGAGCAGGAGCGGCAGAACAGCCATATCGAGCTGATTGCGTCGGAAAACTGGGTGAGCAAGGCTGTGATGGCGGCGATGGGGAGCCCGCTGA
>JAMPGS010000132.1 GCA_023663815.1 Clostridium sp. | reverse complement strand
TTTTTCATGAAACATTTCCAAAACAAGTATTATATTTCCGTCTAATATACGATAAAAAAATAATTATTGCGCTAATTCCACTTTCAAATTTTTTAGTTTTCTTCTCACAATTTGGGAATACTCTATTTTAAACAATTATAATACCCCCAACTCTGCTTCCAGTTCATCTGCCGATATCGTTCCTTCAGTAATTACAGACTTTTCAGCTTCCTGTAATTTTAACAATAATTGATTCAACGCCTTTTGCTTATCTAATTCATCCAACTCTTTCATATCGATTATTGCACACGTTCCATGTCCATTGCGAGTTAGGTAAACCCTATTTCCATAAGACACTTCATTTATAACCGCCGTATAATTTCTCAATTCTGACATTGGCTTTATATTAGGCATCTCTATTCCTCCAAACTTTTCTTTTATTATAACAATTACTATTTATAAATTGCAACAAAATTAACATGGAAATTTACAGCAAATCAATTTGACTTTTCGTCCAATCAAAATTCACGCCTGCAATTTTTATATACTCATTTTTCGCCCAATAAAAAATCTCCCATCCCCCCTTGACAATTCCCTCCTCTGCCGTTACAATAACAATCAACTTCATAAAACAACTTACAAAAAGCAATGATAAGAAGAAGTAGCGTAAAGTGAAACATACAGAAAGCCGCCGGTTGATGAGAGGCGCATGGGAAACTTTATGTGAATACATCTTTGAGCTTCGCACCAAACGGCCCATGGCCTTGTAGGCTGCGACGGTTCCCGCACCCGTTACCGTGCTAGAGTATACGCCGAAAATGGCCGTACTTGAAGAGGCAGACAGTGTGAGCTGTCTGTAAAAATAGGTGGTATCACGGGAAATCGGCTCTCGTCCTATACAGGACGGGAGTTTTTTGTTGTCAGCAAGTTAAATAGGAATGTTTATGCTCACATTTTTTGTGGTCAAGCATTTGCTGTGACTGCCGCGCAACGAAGAGGAAAGGCTCTTTTCCTCTTCCTAACTATGCAAACAGTAAAATGCACAAAAATATGAAACTTAAAACAGGGGGAAAACATGATATCAAACAAAGACGCAATCACAAGAAGCACAATCACAAAAGACACAACCACAAAAGAAATCAACCGTCAAATGCGCATTATCTCCCAAGGGGCGGCGCAGATAATTGGGGAAGAGGATTTGAGGACAAAGCTGGAGCGTTCTATCCGTACCGTCACGCCTCTTACCGTCAAGCTGGGACTGGACCCAAGCGCGCCGGACATTCATTTAGGCCACGCCGTAGTGCTCCGCAAGCTGAAACAAATGCAGGACATGGGCCATCACATTGTAATTATTATCGGGGATTTTACGGGCAGAATCGGAGACCCCACGGGAAAATCCAAGGGCCGCAAGGCGCTTTCCGACAGGGAAATCCTTCAAAACGCCGAAACCTATCAGGAACAAATATTCCGGGTGCTTGACCCCAAAAAGACAACCGTCCGCTACAACGGGGAATGGCTGGAGCTCCTAAAGCTTGAGGATATCCTGCGGCTGGCCTCCACTATCACCGTGGCCCGTATGCTGGAGCGGGACGATTTTCAAAACCGCTATCTCCACAATATCCCCATCGGACTGCATGAATTTTTTTACCCGCTCATGCAGGCTTACGATTCCATTGCCATCGGCGCGGACATTGAAATCGGCGGCACAGACCAAACCTTCAATATTTTAATGGGACGCTCTCTTCAAAAGGACTGGAACATGGAGCCGCAGGCCGCCCTTTTTATGCCTATCTTGGAGGGCCTTGACGGCGTGGAAAAAATGAGCAAAAGCCTTGGAAATTACATCGGCGTGCAGGAGGACGCCAAGGTAATGTTCAAGAAAGTAATGGAAGTGCCCGATAATCTGATTATCAGATATTTTGAGCTGGCAACGGACATTTTACCGGAAGAGCTGGACAAGATAAAAGCCGCCCTTGCCGACGGGGAAAATCCCAAGGATTACAAGCTTCTTTTGGCAAGAACCATTACTTCACTGTATCACCCCTCCATGGAAACGCTGGCCGCCGAGGAATATTTTAATCAGGCGTTTACCCAAAAAGGCATCCCTGAAAATATCCCCGCCCTTCAAATGCCTGCGGGAAAATGCCGTCTGTCCGACCTTGCGCCTTTTCTTGTCCAAAGGGGCTTTGCGGCAAGCAGCAGCGAATTCCGCCGCCTTCTCACCCAGGGCGGTATCCGCATAAACATGGAAAAAGCTGATTCAATGGAGACGGAAGTTTTTGCGGGAGACGTACTGAAAATCGGAAAGAAAAAATTCCTGCGGCTTTGCTCATAGCGCTATTACAAAATAACTACAGACGGCCATACTTCAATCGAGCAGGGAATGTTTTTCTCCTGCTCGCCGCGCGGCCCGTGCGCGCTTTTACGGCTTCTCCTCTGCACGAGTTTGTGCACACAAAAGGAGGAAAGCGTTTTTCCCTCCCGGCGCAACTTTTTATCAGTAAATGCCCCCGATTCCTAAATCGCCGTCCACCGTATTCATATTGTAAAGCAGAAGCACGTCGGTAATCCGCTTATTTTCGTTGATAAAGCTGCTGGGGCCGCCCTTGTAATATCTGGTGTCGAACACATAAACTTTCCGGTAGTGGTTCACCAAAAAAGGCACCAGACAGTTGGCGTAGCTGTCCTTAATGACCGCCAGCTCCCTATTAGAATCCGCCGTCTCGTTGGTAATCTCAATCAGCGGATGAATATTGTTTAAAAACATGGAATATTTATCCTTTTTATCCAAATATTCAAAATTGTAAAGAGAATCCGCCGTCTCTTTTGTATCCTCATAATAAACGGTCAAGCGGTTTTCCGGATTTTCAAAAATCGTAATGGTATCTCCTTCTATTTTGGCGTCGTTTAGCTTAGAATAAATCGTTCCCTTAAAATCGGAGGAAACCTCCCTTATCTCAAACTGCTCCGCGGGCAGCGGAGTAATTCCCTTTTCCCCGCAATAAGCCGTATAAGCAGCATAGGCCCCATAGCTGGTCCAATGGTGGTCGGTGCAGTAATACAGTTGATTGTCCTTTTTGGCCTCCATCAACTCGTCGTAGCAGTCGATAACAGGAAAGCTCAGCCTCCCGTAAATTTCTTCTCTTGTCTCCAACTGGCTCCTTGTGGGCGCAAGGGCGGGGAGCTTCTCCTTGTAAACTGTGATTGCCGTGGGAACCAGCATCAGGGAAACCTCTGCGTTTTCCACGCTCTCTGCAAACTTTTCAAACTGCCCCACTACCTTATCCGTGTTTTTCGGAGCGGCATAGTCCTCAATGAGATAGCCGTCCTTCCCAATGTAAACTCCTCCAATTTCCTTTTTCCCAAGGGCAATCTCCGTCTCCGCTTTAAGGCCCATGAAAAAATCCCGCATGGGAAAATGGTCCGATAAATAGCTTTGAAGCTTTTCCGTGTACTTTCCTTCCCGCAGGGCTTCAAAGGTAAACTCCGGGAACTTTTCCAGATACCGGTTTTCCCCCTCGGAAAACTCCTGCTTTTCCACAAGAGGAAACGCAAAGGTAAAAAACAGCACTATGGCGGCAAGCGCAACAACCGTCGCCGACTGCATATATTTAAAAAGATAATTGCGTCTATTTGGTTTTCGTCTCTTTTTAACTTGTTTTTGCATTTCTCCCCTCCATGCAGCCCTTCGCCAAAAGTCAAACCGACGGCAGGCTATTTTTTACTTTTTCCTTCTAAAAGCGGAAATATAAAAAGGGATTATAGGTATCGTTTACAAGATAAGCCGTAGTTAAAATAAACAGCAATACATAACCGGCCGCCATTCCAATAGACAGCGCCGCTTTTCCTCCGCGGGATAAGCGCTCCGCTTTTTCTTTTAAAAAAGGATATAGCGGGAAGGATAACAGTATCGCCGTAAGCAGCAGCGGCCCGTTATTTTTTATATACCAAACAAGCTCCGTGCCAAAAACCGCGTTGCCGCCCATGCCGAACATGAGGGCAAGATAATTCCCCAACTGCCCCATATCATCGAACACAAAAATCACAAAGCCGAACACCACAATCAAAATTGTGTAGAGATGGCAAAGCCACTTAGGGAGCTTTGCAAGCTTTTTCCCCCACACATACTTTTCCAGCGTCAACAGCACTCCGTAATACAGGCCCCACAACACAAAATTCCACGCGGCCCCATGCCAGAGCCCGGTAAGGAACCACACCACGAACATGTTCCGCAAGTGCTTTGCCGTGCCCGCGCGGTTGCCCCCCAGCGGAATATACACGTAATCCCTAAACCATGTGGACAAAGAAATGTGCCACCTGCGCCAGAAGTCCTTGACAGAAACGGCGGAGAGGGGATAAATAAAATTCTCCGGGTAATGAAAGCCCAGCATCCGCCCCATTCCAATCGCCATATCGCTGTAGGCGCTAAAATCAAAATAAAGCTGCAGGGTAAAGCACAAGGCCCCCAGCCACGCAGACGCCACCGAAATTTCGCCCGGCTGCGCCCCCCGTATGGTCTCCCAAAGCGCCCCCACATTGTTGGCAATCAAAACCTTTTTAAACAATCCCTGCATAAAACGGAGAGTTCCCTGAACAAAATGATTCCAGCCGATTTTCCTGCTGTGCAGCTCCCTATTCACATCGGCAAACCGCACAATCGGCCCGGCAATCAATTGTGGGAACATGGAGACATAAGTCAGATAGGTAAAGTAGTTTTTTTCCACCTTTACCTTCTTATTATATAAGTCAATGCTGTAGCTCATAGTTTGAAACGTAAAAAAGCTGATTCCCACCGGAAGTC
Source organism: Clostridium sp. (assembly GCA_023663815.1). Taxonomy (GTDB): domain Bacteria; phylum Bacillota; class Clostridia; order Lachnospirales; family Lachnospiraceae; genus Suilimivivens. The sequence continues at coordinate 4,434 of JAMPGS010000132.1, read as the reverse complement.
CCAGCCCCAAAGGCCGCAGGGACAAATGAAATAAGACGTTCATTGTTTCCACAAGGAAATCAGCATATTTAAAAAAGCCCAGCATGGACAGGTTAATCGCAACCGACGCGCACAAAAAAAGCTTTCTGCGCCCCGCTGAAATTCCAAACCGCTCCATCAAAAGCCCGTTAGTATAGTCAACCGCCGACGCAAACAGCATGAGGACAATATAAACCGGCTCGCCCCAAGCATAAAAAATCAAACTAAAGGCGAGCAGAACATAGTTTTTTACCTTATAGGGTACAAGATAATACAAAATCAGACATGCCGGAAGAAAGAAAAACAGGAAAGGTATGCTGCTGAAAACCATAATCTCCTCCCGCTATTTCAAAGCCGCCGAAATAATCGCCTCGATATCGCCGGCATTTTCCGCAATGACAAGGTAAACATAAAGCCCTTCCGTCTTTACAGAGCTGTCGGCCACAATATCGTACTGCTCAGGAATATATCCCTCCATCTCGGCCGCTTTCTGCTCAATCACCGTATTTAAAGAGCTTACCAGCGTTTCCACCACAGCCTCGTCTTTTGCCTTCATGATGATAACCGACGTTGCAAGCGTGGAATACTCCGCACATGCAAAAACGTAGGAATCCAAATTTGCCGGGTCAATGCCGTAATAATTGGAGATAAAATCATCGTCTCCCTCCACCATGGAAGGAAGCTCCACGCTCTTTTCTACCAGTTTATAAATATCCTGCGGGGATGCTGCCTTGGCGTCTGCAGCATTACTGTTAGCATCGTTTGTATCGTCTGCAGCTTCCGCCGCGCCTGTATTCTCCTGTGAACCGGCGCTTTCCCCAGCATCCGCATTTTCCTGAGCGTCAGCGTTTTCCCCAACGTCTGCATTTCCTTGCGAACCGTTGCTTTCCGTACTTTCCGTATTCCCCTGCGAATCGGTATTCTCCGCTGGATTTGCCGCATCTCCCGCCGATTTATCCGCTCCGCCGCAGCCGGCTAACACCAAGGAAACCGCCAAAAGAAAGGCTATTTTTCTAATACTTGCCATGGAAAAGCCCTCCGAAATTTTAAAAGCCTTCCGTTCTTTTGTTTTACAGTATTTCGTATCTTTTTTCATAAGTCCCCTACTCTTTTCTTTTATATATTGTCCGCCATGCGCCGCGCGGTTATTCCCTCACTTCTCTATTTTTTTCCGCAAGGAAATCGCCGAGGTACCGGTGAAGCACATCGGTCCATATGGCATATGCCTTGGAGGTTTGATGGACAAAACCGTCGCTGCAGTATTCCGGCTTTAAATTCCCTTCTTCGTCGGAGAGAGGCGTCGCCAAATCCATATAGCCCCAGCCGTTCTCCTCCGCCATTTCCTGAAGGCGCAGGTTGTAATCTCTGATATTATCGTTGTTCAGCTTCCCCACGCCCTTATCCTTCAACGTGTAGGTCATGCTGATAATATGTATATTTGCTTCCGGCGAAGCCGTTAAAATGTTGTCAATTACCTGCTTATAGTACTCGCAGGTATCGCCGTCAATGTTCAAATCGTTCAGGCCGAAGCATATAAACACATTTTTGGCTCCCATCAGGGCAACTGATTCCCACACAGGATGCTGCTTGCCTTGATAGAGCGGATGTACGCTTTCGCTGCTCACCGGCCACAGGGCATTATGAGCTGAAAAGCTTCCCGCGGCAAGAAATTTAATCCCCTTCAGCACGTCGTTTTTACTTTTCATGCAATAATTGCGGTATCCAAGAACAATAGAGTCTCCGATAATCACACTATCAGCCAGATAGGCGTTAATCTCAGCGTCGGCTGCCGTATTTTCCGGCAAAATCACTTCCGCTTCCGCCCTCTGCCTTTCCATCTCCTCAGCCGCCGCAAGCAAGCTCTCTTTCGCATTTGTATTTTTTATCACCGCCGCGGCAACCCCGCCGGGCACTTCAGCTTCCGCCGCGGCAACCCTCTGCCTGTTTGCCGTCTCAGGGCTCCCCGCCCCTAGCAGCACCGCCACGCTCAGTCCAATAAGGACCGCTATGGACAAACCTTTCCTCATAATTTCCCTGCTTTCCTGCACAAAAAACCGGGCTGCTTTTCTTTTGCACATTTTTAACGTACATGCATACCCTTAACACGCGACAACTGCCGCAGCTAATTATATAAAATCGGGCAACGCGTCCTTTTTCCAGTGAGAACCAATATTTCCCGCAGTTCTCACTGCCTTGGCAAATATGGTTTTATACAATTATATACAATTGAAACTCATTTGACAATATACTTATTGCTACAAAATATCCGCGTTGCAGGGCGGCAAAGCTGACAAATGACGAATTCCAAATATTCTGCAATGCCGTCCTCATCATTACTGCCAATCACAAACTCCGCCCGAAAAGCACGCGCAATTGCAATCTCAAATAGCGTCGCAGCCGTTTGCAATCAATATTTCTTTTCTCTGCAAGCCTATAGCTCTTTTAACGTTCTTTTTGAAAAGTCTTGTTTATTTTAATATCATTATGAACTTGAAACGGGAAAATGGCAAGGAAAAGAGTTTCCTTGCCAACTTAGTTTTTATATCAAAAATTCCGGCAAATATGAAATTATATGATAGAAAGCCATCAAAAAAATATATAATTTAATTCTACAACCGCCGCACCGGATACCTGATAACCGTTCGCAGCTTTTCCGCCGCCGCCCGTCTAGGGTCGCTCAAATAAATTTCATGATGAAAGCAGCTGTCGCTGATATCTCCAACATAACCATTTTCCGTTAAATATTCATTCATTTCCCCGATAGTCCCCGGCTCCTTGTCATAGCTGCCGATATGCATACACTGTACGCAAAGTCCCTCATGATAGGTAAAAAATTCCGCCTTGGAGAAATCACTGTGCTTTTTCTGCTCCGCTTCACCGACTGCCCAATCAAATTCCTCCTTTGTCACAAACTCTGGCAGACGAATCATAGAAATCCACTCAAAATTTTCCTTATGGGAATAATCGATTTTGTCGTTTCCTTTTTGCCGCCACAATCCCTCAAGAGGCGGAACCACATAGGAAAAATAACCGGCAATCCTATGGCTGCCCTTATAGCTCATTTTAATCGTAAAAGCAATCCCATAAAGCAACCCCATTGCACTTTTGTACTCTCCTTCCGGCTCGTTAGGGTCCCCTTTTCCCCTGACGGCAACATAATTCATTGCCGGTATATCCACAATATGCGGCTTTCGCGGCGGTAAATAAAATTCCTTATATTCTTTTTTGTAATCAAAGGGCATGATTGCACCTCCTATATTTTATAGCTTATTCCATATATATGGCAATGTCGTTCACGCTACATCTTGCGCTAAATATTGTTTATATCTACACTTTTAAAAAAATACTGCCTATCTTTCGTAGCATTTTAATATTTCTTTCAAGGCTCTATGCAGTTCCTCCCGTATTTCCACAGGCTCCAAAAGCTCCGCCTGTTCCCGAAACGTTAAAATCCACGTGACAAGCTCCTCTTTATTTGTGTAATCCCCATGAAACAACAGCCTGCCATCCGCCTGCTCCTCAAAGCAATCCGCGCCGAATTCCTCCACCAGCCGCCACTTGCATTTTTTGTCGAATAAAGCCTTTACGCGGATGCCGCCGGGAAAAATTTTCTCATTTTCCAAATTAGGCAAAGGCGCCGGCCTTTTTACAAAAGAATCCCCATGCAACCGCAGCTTGTCCATGCGGTTTAGCTTAAACAATCTGAAATCCTCCCGGCTTTCACACCAGCCCCACACATACCAGCTCGACCAGCGGAAAATTAAAAAGTACGGCTCGATTATCCTTTTACTTTCCCTTTCCGGGGAATAATAAAAAAATTCCAGCTTCCGGCAACCGTCAATTGCGTTTCGTATCAGCTCGATTTTCGGAGCCAGCGAAGCTTTATACCATGAAGACAAGTCAATCAACACCGACTGCTCCCCGGTCATAAAATCGGAAGAGCCCGCGGACAATTTTTCCATCAACTGCCCGTAGCGATTAGTGCCGTTGATACTGTCAAGGCTTCGGAGCCCTGCCAGAATATCCTGCATCTCTGCGTTGGTGAGAAGAGCCCTTTCTATCTTATAATTCTCCATGATGGAGATGCCGCCGTTTGCCCCCTGCCTTGTGACGATAGGAATTCCCGCCCGGCATAAATTCTCAATATCCCGGTTGATAGTCCGTCTGGAAACCTCAAACTGCTCCGCCAGATAAGGCGCTGTGACAATATCCTTTTGTAATAAAATAGATAAAATACCAATCAGGCGGTCTATTTTCATATGCGCTCCTTGGCGAGATTTTTATATTCGCCTTGCTTTGCGGGACTTTTCCATGTATGTAAATTAATTATCTGTGCTTATTATATTGAATTCGCTATAATCAAATATATAGTAAATATAATATTATCGCACAAAACAAGTCATCAGTATGTCATGT
>JAMPGS010000131.1:4238-9269 GCA_023663815.1 Clostridium sp. | reverse complement strand
TGGCTGCCCTGATGTTTGAATATAACGTGACGGAGCAGGAGTTGCAGCGGGTGGTGGCAGAGAGGGGATATTTCCCGGCGGACACGCCTGTTCTGAACTATGGCGAGGACTTTATCAACGGCAAGCTGGTGGCCTGCTGGCCTCAGGTTTTCCGGCTCATTGAGGCTGGGCGGGGAAATCCGGCGTAAGCGGGGCGGCGAAAACTTGTCCGCAAATGTCCGCTATTTTGGGGCAACATGTCCTTTTATGTCCACAGGTTGTGTGTTAAAATGTTAATGGCAGATGTCGGCTTCATTCCGGCAATGCTAATTTTTTTGCCATAAAAAGGGAGGAAATACAAAGATGAATAGTTATCAGAACAATCAGCAGGATTACGAGCTGGATTGGAACAGCTCAATCAGCAACGACAGCCCGGGGTTTACCCTGCTGCCGGAGGGGGATTATGATTTTCGGGTGGTGGAGCTGGAGCGGGCCCGGCACCCCGGCAGCGCTAAACTGCCGCCCTGCAGCAAGGCCATTGTGCATATCCGCATAGAGGACAATGGCGGCGTGAACATCATCAAACACAATCTGTTTCTGCATAGCCGCTGCGAGGGCCTGCTCTGCGATTTCTTCTGCGGTATCGGCCAGCGCCGCCGGGGCGAAAACAAGCCTATGGATTGGAGCAAGGTGGTGGGCGCTCAGGGCCGGGCCAAGGTGGGGATCCGCAGCTATACCAAGGATGGCCGGGAATATAAGGTGAATGAAATTAAGAAATTCTATGAGCCTAAACAGCCCCAGCCTCAGCAGCAACCGCCTCAGCAGGAGCCCTGGCCGGAGGCTCCCCAAGCGCCCTATAGCGGCGAGGTGTTCTGATGGGGGCGCAAATGGAGCTGCGGCCCTATCAGATGGAGGCTATGGCGGCGGTGCGGCAGGAATGGCAGGCGGGGCGGCGCAAAACTCTGCTGGTGCTGCCCACCGGCTGCGGCAAGACGATTGTGTTTTGTAAGCTGGCCGAGGATTTGGTGCGGCAGGGGCAAAAGGTGCTTATTCTGGCCCACCGGGGGGAGCTTTTGGAGCAGGCGGCGGCTAAATTGCAGCAAAGCACCGGCCTGGCCTGCGCTCTGGAAAAGGCGGAAAGCAGCAGCCTGGGCAGCTGGTGCCGGGTGGTGGTGGGCTCGGTGCAAAGCCTGACCAGGCGGGAGCGTTTGGCCAAATTTGCCCCGGAGCATTTCGGCGCGGTTATCGTGGATGAGGCGCACCATATTTTGTCGGACAGCTACCAGAGGGTTTTGCAGCATTTTGGGGCGGCCTGTGTGCTGGGGGTGACGGCCACCCCGGACCGGGCGGATATGCGGAACCTGGGGCAGTTCTTTGACAGCCTGGCCTATGAATATACCCTGCCTCAGGCGGTGCGGGAGGGGTATTTGGCCCCGATTAAGGCCCAGACCATTCCGCTTCAGCTGGATTTGCGTGGCGTGGGCTTGCAGGGCGGGGATTTTAAGGCGGCGGATTTGGGGGGCGCCTTGGAGCCCTATTTGCAGAGAATTGCCGCCGAGATGCAGAAGCGCTGCCAGGGGCGGAAAACCGTGGTGTTTCTGCCTTTGGTCAGCACCTCCCGGCGGTTTTGCCAGCTGTTGCAGGCTCAGGGCTTCCGGGCGGCGGAGGTGAACGGGGATAGTCCGGATAGAGCCCAAATTTTGCAGGCCTTTGCCGATGGCGAATATGACGTTTTGTGTAATTCTATGCTGCTGACGGAGGGCTGGGACTGCCCGGCGGTGGATTGCGTGGTGGTATTGCGGCCCACCAAAAGCCGCAGCCTATACTGCCAAATGGTGGGCAGAGGCACCAGACTGTCCGAGGGTAAGGAATATCTGCTGCTGCTGGATTTTCTCTGGCATACGGAGCGGCATGAGCTGTGCAGGCCGGCGCACCTGCTTTGCGATACCCCGGAGGTGGCCAGGCAGATGACGGAGGATATGGCGGCAAACGGCGAGCCGGTGGATATTATGGAGGCTGAAAAAACCGCCAGCGATGAGGTTATCGCCCAGCGGGAGGAGGCCTTGGCCCGGCAGCTGGCGGAGATGCGCAGGCGCAAGGCCCGGCTGGTGGACCCTTTGCAATTTGAGATGTCTATCCAGGCCCAGGATTTGGTGGACTGGCAGCCCAGTTTTATGTGGGAGATGGGCCCGGCCAGTGAAAAGCAGCTGGCTTGGCTGGAAAAGCGGGGCATCAGGCCGGAGGATGTGGATTGTGCGGGCAAGGCGGCGCTGCTGATTGAGCGGCTGCAAAAACGCCAGCAGCAGGGGTTGACCACGCCGAAGCAGATCCGCATATTGGAGCGATACGGCTTCCGCAACGTGGGTATGTGGCCCTTTGAGGCGGCCAGCCAGATGATTGCCCGGATAGCGGCTTTAGGCTGGCGAGGCGTGCCGCCGGGGGTGAATCCGGGCCGCTATCAGCCGGAGCAATGTGATAATAAATAATAATATAAGGAAGAAACAGGATAAATGGGCGAAATGAGGGATATGAAAAAAACTAAATATGATGTGGGGGAGCTGCTGGCCGCCATTGACCCGGCGCAGCTTGGCTACCAGGAATGGCTGAATGTGGGAATGGCCCTGAAGGACGAGGGGCTGCCGGTGGAGCTGTGGGAGGACTGGAGCAGGCGGGACAGCGGGCGGTATCACCCGGGGGAATGCGCCGCCAAATGGCAGAGCTTTCACGGCAGCGCCGCCCCGGTGACTATGGGCACGGTTGTGCAATATGCCAAGGAGCTGGGGTGGCGCCCGCAGCCGAGCCTTAAAGAGGATAGGGCGTTGGATTGGGAGGATGTTATTGGCGACCAAAGGGAGTCGGGCGGAGATACACCAACGCCAAACCAGTCCCCGTCCAGTCCCCTTTGGCAGGAGCCCGCAGACGAGGAGTGGCAGCCGGCGGCGGATTTAATCAGGTATCTGCAAACCCTTTTTTATGATGATGAGCGAGTAGGCTATGTGACCCACTTTAGGGTATTTGAGGAGGACGGCGGGAAACGGTTTGTGCCGTCCAAGGGTGCGTGGGATAGGACTGCCAGGCAGTTAATCCAAAAGCTTCAGCATTGTAAGGGGGACGAGGATATTCGGCAGGTGTTGGGGGATTATCCGGAGGAGGCCGGGGCTTATATCCGCTTTAATCCGCTGGACGGCGGCGGGGTTAAGGACAGCAATGTGGCAGATTTCCGCTATGCTTTGGTGGAGAGCGACAAGCAGAGCATAGAGAGCCAATATGCGCTTATTCGCCAGCTGGAGCTGCCGGTGGCCTGCCTGGTGCATTCCGGCGGCAAGAGCCTGCACGCCATAGTTCGGGTGGAGGCGGCCAGCCCGGAGCAATATCGGGAGCGGGTGCGCTATCTTTACGCCGTTTGCCAGAAGCACGGCCTGGAGGTTGACCCGGCCAACCGCAACCCCGCCCGGCTTTCCCGGCTGCCTGGGGTTCTGCGGAATGGGCGCAAGCAGTTTTTGCTGGCTACGAATATTGGCAAGGCCAGCTGGCAGGAATGGCAGGAGTGGCTGCTCAGCGTTACCGACGATTTGCCGGAGCCGGAAAGTCTGCTGGCTGTTTGGGACAGGCTGCCGGAGCTGGCGCCACCCCTGATTGGGGGAGTTTTGCGGCAGGGGCATAAAATGCTGTTGGCGGGGCCCAGCAAGGCGGGGAAATCCTTTGCCCTGATTGAGCTTTGCTGTGCGATTGCCGAGGGCAGGCGGTGGCTGGGTTGGCAGTGCGCCCAGGGGCGGGTGTTATACGTCAATTTGGAGCTGGATCGGGCCAGCTGCCTGCACCGCTTTAAGGATGTTTACACCCGCCTGGGCTGGCCTGCGGAGAGCCTCCATAACATAGATATTTGGAACCTGCGGGGCAACGCCGTGCCTATGGATCAGCTGGCCCCGAAGCTGATACGCCGGGCGGCCCAGAAGAATTATTTGGCGGTGATTATCGACCCCATATACAAGGTGATTACCGGGGACGAGAACAGCGCCGATCAGATGGCCAATTTTTGCAATCAGTTTGACAAGGTATGCACGGAGCTGGGCTGCGCCGTGATTTACTGCCATCACCATAGCAAGGGGTATCAGGGGAGCAAGCGGAGTATGGACAGGGCCAGCGGCAGCGGTGTGTTTGCCCGGGACCCGGACGCTCTGCTGGATTTGATTGAGTTGGCGGCTCCTCCTGGCCAGACTGGGGCCACGGCCTGGCGGGTGGAGGGGACGCTGCGGGAGTTTCCCAAGTTTGCCCCGGTGAATATCTGGTTTGATTATCCGGTGCATATATTGGATGTTACTGGCTGTTTGCAGGAGGTTGCTCCGGAGGCGGACAAGCCGGGCTGGCAGAAAAAAGCTGGGGAAAGCCGGCAGGCCAAGGCTGAGAAACAGGCGGATAATATTTGGGAGGCTTGGCAGACTTGCAGCAAGAACGGTACGGTTTACATTAAGGATTTGATGGAGCAAACCGGCCTATCCCGAAACAGTATTAAAAATTATATTGATAAAAGCGGCAGATTGATGCGTGATGTGAAAACCAGCGAGGTTAGGCAGAAAGAATAGCGAGGTGTCAGGGTGTCAAAATCAGTTTTGACAGGGTGTCAAAGAGGGTGTCAAGGTGTCAAAAATAAGTTTTGACAAGGGTGTCAGGGTGTCAATTATCTAATTTTGACAGGTGCGGAGGGTGTCAAAAAATGGGTGTCAAAAGGGTATATATAATATACCCTTTTGACAGACCCCATTTTGACACCACACCCTGGGCCTGACAGGGGAAAGGAGAGAGTATGACATTACAGGAATTATCCCAGCTGTATCACCTGAAGCGGGAGATTGAAATGGACAGGCAGAGGTTGGCGGAGCTGGAAAATAAGGCGCTGCCGGGGGCGCAGGCGTTGTCTGGGCTGCCTGCCTCGCCCAACGTTCAGGATAAGCTGGCCGACTATGCGGTGGAAATTGCCGATCTCAGGGCGGTTATTCAGGCCAAGCATAGCCGGTGCCTGGCCGAACAGCAGCGGCTGGAAAAATATATTGC
>JAMPGS010000131.1:0-4138 GCA_023663815.1 Clostridium sp. | reverse complement strand
AAAAAGGAGGGCTGCCGGTTGACGGCTAAACAGAAACGCTTTTGCGATGAATACCTGATTGACTGCAACGCCACCCGGGCAGCAATCCGGGCGGGGTATAACGAAAAAACCGCTTATAGCCAGGGGCAGCGTATGTTGAAAAATGTTGAGCTGAGAGCCTATATCGACGCGGAGCTGGAGCAGCTGCACAGCCAGCTGACAGCAGACGCGCGCGAGGTTATGGAGTATCTGACGGCGGTAATGCGGGGCAAGCTTACTGAGCAGGTACTAATAGGCATTGGCGAGGGCGTGCAAAAAGTTGGCAATATTGAGGTTTCGGCCAAAGACAGGCTGAAAGCGGCGGAGCTTATCGGCAAGCGCTACGGCCTGTTTAAGGAGGGCTTGGAGCTGACCGGGGCGGTGCCGGTGGTGATTGCCGGGGAGGCGGCGCTTGAGGACTAAGAATATTTTGAGCCTGCCGCAGCTGGTGGGCCGGGGCTATGGGCGGTTTTGGCATTGGCGCGGGCGTTACCGGGTGGTGAAAGGTAGCCGGGCCAGCAAAAAAAGCAAAACCGCCGCCCTTTGGTTTATCGTGAACCTGATGAAATATCCGCAGGCCAATTTGCTGGTGGTGCGCAAGGTTTTCCGCACCCTGAAAGATAGCTGCTTCACTGAGCTTAAATGGGCCATAAACCGGCTGGGCGTGGCGCAGTTTTGGGAGATTAAGGAAAGCCCTCTGGAGATGACCTACAAGCCAACGGGGCAGAAGATTTATTTCCGGGGGCTGGACGACCCGCTGAAAATCACCTCCGTTACGGTGGAGCAGGGTGCGCTTTGCTGGGCTTGGATTGAGGAGGCTTATGAAATCAGCAAAGAGGCCGACTTCAATATGCTGGACGAGAGTATTCGCGGCGGGCTTGACGAGGGGAGCGGCCTGTTTAAGCAGCTGACCCTGACCTTTAACCCCTGGAATGAGCAGCACTGGCTGAAGCGGCGGTTTTTCGACAGGCCGGACCCGGAAACCCTGGCGATAACCACCAACTACACCTGCAATGAGTGGCTGGACGAGGCTGACCGGCGGCTGTTTGAGGATATGCGGCTGCGGAACCCACGCCGGTATCAGGTGGCCGGGCTGGGCGAATGGGGCGTGGTGGAGGGGCTGGTTTATGAGAACTGGCAGGAACAGGCTTTCAGTGTGGCGGAGGTGCGGCAGCTGCCGGGAGTGCGGGCGGCCTTTGGCCTGGATTTTGGTTATAGCGCCGACCCAACGGCCCTGTTTTGCGGGCTGGTGGATTTGGCGGGCAAGGTGATTTGGGTGTTTGATGAGCTTTATCAGCCGGGGCTGAGCAATGAGCGGATTGCTGAGGCGGTGCGGCGGGCGGGCTACGCCAAGGAGCGCATCCGGGCGGACAGTGCGGAGCCGAAAAGCATTGACCGCCTGCGTGAGCTGGGGCTGGAGCGGATTTGCCGGGCCCGCAAGGGGCGGGATAGCGTCAACAACGGCATTGATTTTATTCAGGATTTCCGGCTGTTGATCCATCCCCGCTGCGTGAACTTTTTGACGGAAATCAGCCAGTACGTTTGGGATTGTGACCGGCAGACCGGGCGCAGGCTGAGGCAGCCCGTGGACGTCAACAACCACCTGATGGACGCTATGCGCTATGCTTTGGAGGATTTGAGCCGGGGCGAAACATTCAGCTTTGATTAGTGAGGAGAAGAAAAGAAAATGTATCTTTGGGATAAAATCCGCAGCTGGCTGGGGCGGAGCGCTGGCAGTGAGGAGGCGGGCGGCGGTTTGCCTGACAAAGCGCTGCTGGCGCAGGAAATTGCGCACTGGCTGGGCTGCCCGGAGCGGCTTTGGCAGATAAAGGGGCATTTATATTACAATGGCGAGCAGGATATTTTGAACCGGCAGCGGTTGGTCATCGGCGAGGATGGTCAGCTGGTGCCGGTTGCTAATTTGCCCAACAACCGAGTGATTGACAATCAGTATGCCAAAATGGTGAACCAAAAGGCCAACTACCTGCTGGGGCAGCCCTTTGTGCTGGAGAGTGAGAACAAGCAATATTTGGCGCTGCTGCGGCAGGTGTTTGACAAGCGTTTTATGCGCACCTTGAAAAATGCTGGCAAGGCGGCCTTGAACGGTGGCGTTGCCTGGCTTTATCCCTGTTATGGAGCGGAGGGGCGGCTGACCTTCCGGCTGTTTCCGGGCTATGAGGTGCTGCCGGTTTGGCAGGATGGGGAGCATAATGCTCTGAGCTGGGCGGTGCGCTTTTATCAGGTTTGGGATTTAACCAACGGGCGGCGGGAGCTGCAAGACAGGGTTGAGGTTTACAGCCTGAGCGGTGTGCAGCGATATATTTGGCAGAACGGCGCATTGAAGCGGGATAAAAACGCTTTAGCGCAGCAGAGCTATGTGCAGCTTGGCCGGGCGGGCTATAACTGGCGGCGATTGCCCCTGGTGCCGTTGAAATATAACGAGAGCGAAAGCCCGCTGCTGCGGCGGGTGAAGTCGCTTCAGGACGGTATCAATGTGATGTTGTCCGATTTTGAAAATAATATGCAGGAGGACGCCCGCAACACCATTTTGGTGCTGAAGAATTATGACGGCACCAATTTGGGTGAGTTCCGCCGCAATCTGGCGACCTACGGCGCGGTTAAGGTGCGCTATGACGGGGAGACCAAGGGCGGTGTGGAGACGTTGGAAATTAGCGTCAATGCGGATAACTACCAGGTGATTTTGGAGCTGTTCAAAAAGGCCCTGATTGAAAACGCTATGGGCTTTGACGCCAAGGACGACCGCCTGACGGGCACACCCAACCAGATGAATATTCAAAGTATGTATTCGGATATTGATTTGGACGCTAACGATATGGAAACGGAGCTGCAAGCTGCCTTTGCGGATTTGCTTTGGTTTGCCAACTGCCATTTTTTCAACACTGGCCAGGGGGATTTTTTTGGCGAGCAGGTCAATGTGATTTTCAACCGGGATATGCTGATGGACGAGAGCAGTATTATCGCCAACTGCGCCGCTTCTGTGGGGATTTTGTCTGATGAAACTATTATCGGCCAGCACCCTTGGGTTGATGATGTGCAGCAGGAGTTGGAGAGGCTGGCTAAGCAGAAGCAGGCGGAGGCGGCAGAGTATGCGCCCTTTGCTCCAAGCTTGCCAGGTGGTTTGAATGAAGAATAGTGCGTATTGGCAAGAGCGGTTTTTGCAGCTGGAGCAGGCGCAAAATCAGCTGGCTGCAAGCGGTTACAGGGAGATAGAGCGGCATTACCGGCAGGCCCAGCGGGAATTGGACGACCAAATTCGGGTTTGGTATCAGCGTTTTGCGGCGAATAACGAGATAAGCTTGGCGGAGGCCCGGCGGTGGCTGACCGCTGATGAGCTGGCCGAATTTAAGTGGGACGTGCAGGAATACATCAAGCACGGTATGGCCAACGTGGACGGTCAATGGGCTAAACAGCTGGAAAATGCCAGCGCCAGGTTTCATATATCCCGACTGGAGGCATTAAAAATCCGCACCCGGCAGAGTATGGAGCAGCTTTTTGCTAAGCAGCAGGGGGTTGTTGGCAGCACTTTGGGCGAGGTTTACCGCAGCGGCTATTATCATACGGCGTTTGAGCTGCAAAGGGGCTTTTCGCTTGGCTGGGATATTGCCGCAGTGGATAATCGCAGGCTGGAAAAGGTGCTTGCTAAGCCCTGGGCGGCGGACGGGCGCAACTTCTCGGAGCGGATTTGGGGTAATAAGGATAAGCTGATTAATGAACTGCATACTGAGCTGAGCCGCAATATTATGCTGGGGCAGGATCCGCAAAAGGCCATTGACGCCATAGCCCGAAAAATGAACACCTCCCGAGCCAACGCTGGGCGGCTGGTCATGACTGAGCAGGCTTATTTCAGCAGCCTGGCGCAACGGGATTGCTTCCAGAATTTGGGCGTTGAGCGGTTTGAGATTGTGGCCACGCTGGACAGTCATACCTCGGAGATTTGCCAGGAGGCGGACGGGCAGGTGCGGCTGATGAGCGAGTTTGAGCCGGGAGTTACTGCGCCGCCTTTTCACGTGAACTGCCGCAGTACAACGGTTCCTTATTTTGACGACGAGTTCAGCTTGGGTGGAGAGAGAGCGGCCAGGGGAGAGGACGGCAAAACCTA
>JAMPGS010000130.1 GCA_023663815.1 Clostridium sp. | reverse complement strand
CCATCGACCCCGCCCTCCTCAAAGCTGCTCATACGATAGCAGGCTGCCTGCGTCAAATGCCTTTTCAGAATTTTGTCGCTTCCCTCCAAATCCGCAATGGTCCTTGCCACCTTTAAAATCCTGTGATATCCCCGCGCGCTTAAATTCATCGCCTGAAACATTTTCTCCATCAAGCGCGCGCCGTTTTCGTCAAGAGGACAGTATTTTTCCAAATCCCCCGCTCCCAAATCAGCGTTAAAACGGAGGGAAGTTCCCGCATAACGCTCCTCCTGCCGCCTGCGGGCTTCCATTACTTTCCTGCGCATACTTCGGCTATCGGGTCCCCGCCTGCCGCCGCCAAGCTGGGAAGGCCCGATTTTCGCAGCCTCCACACAAATATCCATCCTGTCAAGAATCGGCCCGGAAATATGGCTTAGATACCTGCGCCGCTCGTAAGGCGTACACCAGCACTTGTTTCTGTCGGGATAATAGCCGCAGGGACAAGGATTCATAGCGCCTACAATCATCACGTCCGCCGGATAGGTAAAAAATCCCGCGCTGCGGGCGATGCGTATCTCCTTATCCTCCATGGGCTGCCTGAGCAAGTCCAAGGTTTGCCGTTTAAATTCCGGCAGCTCGTCCAAGAAAAGCACGCCACGGTGTCCAAGGCTCAAAAGGCCGGGCCTTGGAATTTTCCCGCCGCCGCACAAGGCCTGCGGTGAAACCGTGTGATGAGGGCTTAAAAAAGGACGTTCCACCATCAGCTCCCCATTTTCCGGCAGTCTGCCGGAAATACTGTAAATGGAAGTGACCTCCAAGCTTTCCGCCGGGGAAAGAGGCGGCAAAATCGTTGGAAGCCGCCTTGCAATCATGGTTTTCCCGGAACCGGGCGCGCCCATAATCAGCATGTGGTGAAAGCCCGCCGCCGCAATCAACGCCGCGTTTTTCACGCTGTCCTGACCGGCAATCTCCGAAAAGTCAACCTTGCTCCCCTTTTCTCCCGCTTCCGCGTATCTGCGGAGCATTTCCTCCGGGGCAATTTCCCTTGGGGGCAGCATTTTGTCCTGCTTATCGATGGGAAGCTTTAAATAATCTATCACTTGCTTTAAATCGGAAACTCCTACCGCCCGCATACCGGCGGCAGCCGCGGCCTCGCCCACATTTTCCTTTGGCACAAGACACTTTTTAATTCCGCTCGCCGCCGCCTTTACCGCCATAGGCAAAACGCCTTTTACCTTCTTAACCTCCCCGTTTAGTCCAAGCTCCCCTAAAATTAGCAGGCTATCGGCGCATCCGCCGGGAAGCTTTTCAAGAGCGGCAAGCACGCCCACGGCAATAGGCAAATCAAATCCCGTCCCTTCCTTTCGTAAATCAGCCGGGGAAAGATTCACCGAAATATGCATGGGCGGCAGGGCAATCCCCGCATTTTTAAGGGCAATCCGCACCCGCTCGCCGGACTCCTTCACCTCCCCGCCAAGGCTTCCCACCATGACAAAGCATGGCAGGCCTGAGGACAAATCCACTTCCACGTGGACCAAATGGCTTTCAATGCCGTAAATCGCTCCCGATAAAACCGTACTGAACAAAAAGAACCTCCTTATAAAACTTAAAAAATACTGGAAAAACTCTGACGCGCTCTTAAAGAGCTTTACATAAGAAATTTAATACACGTTAGATACATTCGCATAGGATACTTCCCCGCACCATGCGTCTGTCTCAGATAGTACCATTTTTTATAAGATGTTTTTACTGTAACGGAAGTCCTCTCAAAAATCAATTAATTTTTTATTAAATTTTAACCGGCAAAACCGTCCCGAAGTTTTAATAACGCCCGTTTTTCAATTCTGCTTACATAGCTTCGGGAAATATGCAGCAGCTCGCCTATTTCCCGCTGGGTTACTTCCTTTCCCGTTATCAGCCCGTAGCGCAAAAATACTATCTCCCGTTCCCGCTCCGTAAGCACCTCGTCCAAAAGCTTCGCCATTTTCTTAATATTATCGCAAAGCTCCATCTGCTCCGTCACATCCTCCTGCTCATGCTCTATGATATCCAGCAGATTAATTTCATTCCCTTCCTTATCCGTTCCAATCGGTTCATATAAAGATACTTCTCTGGAGGTTTTCTTTTTGGAGCGGAGCAGCATCAACAGCTCATTGTCAATACAGCGGGAAGCGTAAGTGCTGAGCTTTCCCTTTCCCGCATCAAAGGAGGAAATTGCCTTAATCAGCCCGATTGTCCCAATGGAAATCAAATCCTCCATGTCCTCGTCAACATTTTGATACTTCTTTGCAATGTGGGCCACCAGACGCAGATTCCTCTCAATCAATACCTCCCTTGCCCTTGCGGCCTCGTCGTCATTTCCATTTTGCAGCGCCTGTATGTAGTGGGCTTCCTCCGCAGTCGATAATGGTTGTTGAAATGTTTTCAAAGGGCGCCCCCAAAGTCATCATTTCTATTATTCTATGACCCCGAAAGCCCCGCCGTGCCTTTCCCAAAAAGTTATTTAAGCGGTAAGCAGAAATTCCGCCATCACAAGGTTGCTCACGTCCATTCCGTAAGCGGTAAGGCTTATCCGCTCTTCGCCCGTTCCCGGTTCCCTGCGCCGCGTAAGCAGTCCTTTTCTGCAAAAATCCTCCACAATTCCCGGATAAACCTGAGCGATACTCTTCCCAAAAAGCTGCTGAAACTCCCCGCAACTTACTCCTTTTACGGTTCGGAGCCCCAGAAACATAAATTCCTCCATTTGCTCTTCTGCAGTTAATACTTGATATTCTTCCCTCAACTGTCCCTGTTCTTTATCCGACAATCCCCGCACCATCTCCCGATACTTCCCTATCTCCCTTGGGTTGCGGAATCTGACGTTTTCAATCAGCGATGCGGCTCCCACGCCAAACCCCAGATAATTGCCCCTCCGCCAGTAAACTAAATTGTGCCTGCACTCGTACCCCGGCAGCGCATAGTTGGAAATTTCATACCGGCGATATCCACACGCCTCCAAAAACTCCCTAACCATTTGATACATTTCCCTCTCGGCGTCCTCGTCGGGAAGGGGCGGCGTGTTCTCATAAAAAGGCGTTCCCTCCTCCACAATCAAACTGTAAGCGGAAATATGCGTCGGTCTGGGCGCAAGGCCCGTTACTTTTTCCAGCGTTTTCCGACAGCTTGCAAGACTTTGCTCCGGGATGCCGGACATTAAGTCAACATTTACATTATTAAATCCTGATTCAATAACCATTTTATAGGTTTGAAAAAAAGTCTTACTGTCGTGAATCCGTCCAAGAGCCCGCAGTTCATTGTCCTTTGCCGACTGCAGGCCAAGGCTCAACCTGTTTATTCCCGCTCTTCGCCACGCCGCCAGCTTTTCCGGCGTCACGGTTCCGGGATTGGCCTCCATAGATATTTCACAATTTTCATCCACCTGAAAATATTGGCGGATATATGCCAGTATCCGCTCTATCCACACACCAAAAAGAAGGGAGGGCGTCCCTCCCCCCAAATAAATTGTTTTTATATGATAATTACTATAATTTCCGCCTTCCCTCCTGATTTCCTCACAGAGCAGCTCTACATAACGCTCCATTTCCTTTTCTCCCGCCGGTGCGGAGAGAAAATCGCAGTACAGGCACTTCCTCCTGCAAAATGGAATATGAAGGTAAAGGCTCAAAAATTTCTCTTGCTCTCCCATAAATTACCTACTTATTGTCCAGCTTCAGCACGGACATAAACGCCTTTTGGGGAATTTCCACGTTTCCAATCTGGCGCATCCTCTTTTTTCCTTCCTTCTGCTTCTCCAAAAGCTTCTTTTTACGGGTAATATCGCCGCCGTAGCATTTGGCAAGCACATCCTTGCGCATGGCCTTTACCGTTTCCCTTGCAATAATTTTGCCCCCGATTGCCGCCTGTATGGGAATCTCAAACAAATGCCTTGGTATTTCGTCCTTAAGCTTTTCGCACATTTTCCGCCCCCGCTCATAGGCGCTGTCCTTGTGGACAATGAATGACAAAGCGTCCACCTCTTCCCGGTTAATTAAAATATCCAGCTTCACAAGCTCGGAGAGCTCGTAGCCTTTCAGCTCATAGTCGAAGGACGCATATCCTCTTGAACGGGATTTCAAGGCGTCAAAAAAATCATAGATAATTTCATTTAAGGGAAGCTCGTATTTAAGCAGCGCTCTGGAAGCTTCCATGTATTCCATCCCCAAATATTTGCCCCGGCGTTCCTGACAAAGCTCCATAATGGGGCCGATAAACTCCGTCGTCACCATGATTTCAGCGGAAACTATAGGCTCCTCCATATATTCAATCACGGAGGGGTCGGGCAGGTTGGAGGGATTTGTCAGCTCAATCTCCTCTCCGTCCGTTTTGTGAACCTTATAAATAACTCCCGGCGCGGTGGTAACTAAATCCAGATTATATTCCCTCTCAAGCCGCTCCTGAATGATTTCCAGATGAAGAAGTCCCAAAAATCCGCAGCGGAAGCCAAATCCCAGCGCAACGGACGTCTCCGGCTCGTAGCGCAGAGAAGCGTCGTTCAACTGCAATTTTTCCAGCGCGTCCCGAAGGTCGGGATATTTTGCGCCGTCCGCCGGATAAACCCCGCAGTACACCATGGAATTTACCTTTTTATATCCGGGAAGCGGGGAGGCGCAGGGATTTTTCGCATCCGTGATGGTATCCCCCACAGCGGTATCCTTTACATTTTTAATAGAAGCCGTGAGGTATCCCACCATACCGGCGGAAAGCTCCTCGCAGGGAATAAACTGTCCCGCTCCAAAATAACCTGCCTCCACCACCTCGGCGCAGGCTCCCGTAGCCATCATTTTAATGCTTGTCCCCTTGGACACCCTGCCTTCCATGATACGGCAGAACACAATCACGCCCTTGTAGGAATCATACACGGAGTCAAAAATAAGCGCCTGCAAAGGATTGTCCGGGCTTCCTCCCGGCGCGGGAATCTTTTCAATAACGGCCTCAAGCACCTCCTCGATACCGATACCGTTTTTGGCGGAAATAAGGGGCGCATCATGGGCTTCCAATCCAATCACGTCCTCTATCTCGCTTTTCACCCGCTCCGGCTCCGCGCTGGGCAAGTCAATTTTGTTGATAACCGGAAACACCTCTAAATTATGATCTAAGGCCAGATAAACGTTTGCAAGGGTCTGCGCCTCGATTCCTTGAGCGGCGTCCACCACCAAAATCGCCCCGTCGCAGGCCGCAAGGCTCCGGCTGACCTCGTAGTTAAAATCCACGTGCCCCGGCGTATCTATCAGATTAAAAATATACTCTTCCCCGTTTTTTGCCTTATAAATGGTACGCACCGTCTGGGCTTTGATGGTAATGCCCCTCTCCCGCTCAAGCTCCATGTTGTCAAGAACCTGATCCTGCATTTCCCTGCTGGTTAAAAGCCCTGTTTTTTCTATAATCCGGTCTGCCAATGTGGACTTTCCATGGTCGATATGGGCCACGATACAGAAATTTCTGATTTTGCTTTGGTCGCTGTGTGCCATAGTTTTCCTCTTTTCCGCTCATCTTCCTAAATAATGGTTTTTTTATTTTAGCACAATTTTTAATCCAGCACAATGGCAAGGATATGGGCAAGCGGATCGCAGGCGTTCATAATTTCTTCCACCGTATTGTTCTGCGCCCCCAGCTCAATCAGCATACTCTTTTGCCGCAAATGCATGTTGTAGCGGTAGGCCTTTAAATAAATTTTTCTGGCAATTCCCGGATAATACTCGTTGGCGGCCACTTGAACCTGAAAGGACAGCGCAAGATTTTCCTGTATGTACGGATTCTCTAAATAGGAAATTTCTCCGTTTTTTCTGCTGTAGCTCAACCCGTTAAAAAGCATAAAACGCGCCGTAGGGCGTCCCTGCAAATCCATCACTAACTTTCTATCCCCCGACACCGCGTCCCGGTGAAGGTCAATAACTACCTCTATGGTGGGATTTTCTGCTAAAATTTCCTCAAGCGCAGGCAGGGAAGCGTCGTAGGCTCCGTTCCTTTCCTTATCATAAACGCCTGTGTGATGTATGACCCAAAATCCATATTTATCCTGAAGAAGCTCCGCAAGCTTATCCCCCGCGCCCACAATGGTAGTGGAGGAATCGCCCGCAATGGAATCCGCAAAGGCTTCGCTGGCATGGGTGTGGTAAATCAATATCTGGGGTCCCTCCGCCTCCTTGTTTACCGACATGTCCTGATGTAAAAGCTGGTCCAGCCCCAAATACTGTTCCCGCAAGAAAGTGGAATTATCCACCGCGTAAAAATTGGAAAGCAGCGTCTCATAGTTCCACTGTTCCGACCAGTCGTAGGTGTAAGCCGGATAGGCGGCCTCCTCAAAAACGCCTCCCGTCGCAGGACTTTCCTCCCCCATCTCCTCCTCGCTCTTTTGCAAATTGTTTTCCCGCTCTATTTCCTTTAAAATGCTATTTTCAATATGGAGAGCATCCTCCCCGTAATCAAGGCGTTCCTCCTCGATATTTTTTACATCCTCGTCCGTCCCCTCCTGCCTGCGGATAAGCTCCGCCATCAAAGCGTCCTCCTTTTCCCTGTCCGGCTCTGTATCTGCCATAACATAGCCATACAAGGAAAACTGCCTCGCCAAAAGACGTTCCGTAAGCTTATCTAATCCTGCGCCGGTCTCCCCGTCCTCCAAAAAAGCCGGAATCTGAAAATATGCCCGCGCCATGCACTCGTTAAAAAAAGCGCCCACTTGGCGGGACAGTCCCGGCGAAGCCTTTTCCCCTTCCCCGCGCCCCTTTATAAAGCTGTACAGACAGCACAGGCAGCAGGCAATTAACAGCCCCGCTATGCCCTTCTTTTTCAAATTGATTTTCCATTTATTCCCTCTCACAGCAAGCACCCCGCTATGAAAGTATATGCCTGTTTCCATGCATTTATTTCCGCGTGCGGCGGGGCAAAACTTGCAAACATTCGACGACTGCCGCAAGGCCTGCCTGCTCTTTAAAGAAAAGAGAAGGCCGCTCTGGCGAGGAACAAATATCCTGCAGCTTGCCACGCGGTATTTGACCTCCGTGTGCTCAAGTCAAAGGGATGTTTTCTCCGGGATTTTGATTTTTTCACACAGCAGGTCAAAAGTTTGTTTGCTCCGAAGGCTTTAATTTTTGTACGCAGTATCAGCCGCTGATTTCAAGGGCGCTGTTTAAAGCGTTGCAGATGATATGGCTGATTTGCTTAATTTCATAATCCACGTCCTTGCCCGTCACGTACATATTATAAAGCTCTCCTAACCCGTTCATCAACCCGCCCTGAATATCAAGGGGCTCTTCCCCCGCCTGACGCATCATTTTTTCAAAGGCATCGCTGACAATGGTTGCGGCGTCCACCACGGTAGGAACGCCAATTGCAATGACCGGAACGCCCAATACCTCCTCGGTGATGGCATTGCGATGATTCCCCACGCCGGAACCGGGGTGAATCCCCGTGTTTGTAAGCTGTATGGTTCTGTTAAGCCGTCTGGTGGAGCGGGCCGCCAGCGCGTCCACCACAATCACCACGTCCGGCCGTGTTTTTTCCACCACGCCTACAATAATTTCCTGAGATTCCATCCCCGTCTTTGCCATAACTCCCGGCACCAGCCCGCTTACAATGTGAACTTTTTTCTTGTCAAAAGCCGCCTTTCCGTACTCCTTCATCATATGCCTTGTGACAATCAAATTGTCCACCACATTGGGGCCCAGCGCGTCCGCCGTCACGTCCCTGTTGCCCAGCCCCACCACCATAACCGACAATTCCTTCTCAATGCCCGGAATAATCTGCCGCAATTGAACCGCAAGCTCCCTTGAAATTTCCTCATGATAATCCTCGTCCGGCAGAATCATGGCGGGCGCTTCCAATGTAATATAAGTACCTATGGGCTTTCCCATAGCCTTCGCTCCGTTCATCGTCTCGATTACCACTCTGGTAATCCGAAGCTCGCTCTCCTCCTTGTATTCCTCCTCAACGGAAACGCCCCTGCACTCTCTGGCGTTCTCCTCCATATTTTCCCGTACCTCCAGAGCCAAATCTGTCCTCACATTAAAGCTGCCCATAATTTTCTCCTCATTTTTTTCTTTGCTACAGTAATTTCCAAATATTCTTCAATTATGTATTGACAGATACCCATTTTATGGCTAAAATATTAGCTGTGTGTTTACATTAAGACGTACCGTGTCTCCGGCTTTAATGAAACATCTCAATCAACGTTAATTCTAATAGGAGGTGTACATCGTGGCTAACATTAAATCTGCAAAGAAGAGAATTCTGGTAAACAGAACCAAAGCTGCCAGAAACAAAGCAATTAAATCCGGCGTTAAGACAGCTATTAAGAAAGTTACCGCTGCCATTGAAGCAAACGATAAGGATGCTGCTGCTAAAGCTCTGGTTGCTGCTACGTCTACTATCGACAAAGCCGCCAGAAAAGGTGTTTATCATAGAAACACGGCTTCCAGAAAAGTTGCCCGTTTAGCTCAGGCTGTCAATAAAATGGCTTAATTTTGTTTAAATGTATATAGACATGCTATGACCGGCTCATATTTTATGTGAGCTGGTTTTTTATGCTTGACTTGTGATACTATATTTAGTACTATAAATGTATGAATTATACTTAAACACGGAAAGGAACCATGCATTGGCAAGTGTTGAAAAAATCATCGAAAAGATGAAATGTCAGCCTAACGGCATCAGGCCGGAGGAAGCAGACAAGGTACTTCGGCATTACGGATACGCACCAGTCAGACAGCGGGGAAGCCACAAGCACTACTTAAACGAGCAAACCGGCGACTTGACCACAATTAAGCAGGAAACTCCACTCAAAAAGGTATATGTAACGGATATACTAAAGCGAATAGGGGAATAATATTTTGCCCACAGGAAATTACACATATTTATATACATGAAATTCTATTATCCATTCATAGTATGTGAAGAGAATTTATTTTTGTCCTAGAAAGGCTGGGTACACATGAAAACAACTAAGGATATTGAATATTTCAAGAACCTACCATACACGAGAATTATTCAAAGATTGAATGATGAAAGCGGACATTATTTTTATGGGCGGATACTGGAATTAGACGGCTGCCAAAGCACAGGCGATACCGTTGAAGAATTGTATAAAAATCTGGACGAAGCGCTGGAAGAGTATCTGGAAGTAAAATTAGAAAAAAATTTGCCGATTCCCGAACCAGAAAGCGTTGAAAATTATAGCGGAAAATTTGTCGTCCGTATGCCTAAAACGCTTCACCAAAAGCTTGCCATTGAGGCAAATCAGGAAGGTGTCAGCCTTAACCAATATGCCCTTTACAAATTGGCCCGGTAAAAGTTAGAACGTCTTTTCAAAGGCGTGGGAGTATCCTAAAGTTTGTGTAAACCTCCAAACTGATGTAAGATAAAATTAC
>JAMPGS010000012.1 GCA_023663815.1 Clostridium sp. | reverse complement strand
TGAATCCTCTCCGTCATTTTCTTCCCCTCTGTTTCCGCCCGCCGCGCTTGTTTTTTTTCAAAACCAGCTCAACGGGGCTTATTGCCGCCTTCAAAACCATCTGCTAAAGGCTTACGTCCGCTCTCAATCGCCTTTCTGAAACTTATTGCCTCTTCCAAGCTCATTTCACTATGGTTTATATCCGCCTGCCGCACCTTCCGAACATCATAAATCACTTTAATCCCCGCATATTCCATCTCCCGCATAAAGGGAACATCCTCAGGATTATCCTTATGCCTGTCGGGAGCGTGGGGCATACGCCGCGCGTACACTATCGGCTCCGCGTCTTTTCCACCTTGCTTTTTCTCAAGCTTGCTTTTCGCTTCCAGCCCAGCACCTTCTTTCGCTTTCCCCTCTTCAAGCTTATTCCCCGCTTCCAGCCCGTTCTTCGCTCCAAGCTTGCTCTCCGCTACCAGCTTATCCTTCGCTTCCGGCTCGTTTTCCGCCTCCGGCTTATCTTCCGCTTCCACTTCCATAAGCCGTCCCTCGTGGCCGTCCAAAATGTACTTCATGTTTTCCCGCAGGCGGGTAATGATATCGGCCTCGCCCCGTCCGGGCCCGCCGTACAACACCTTGATTTCCCCTAGCCGGCTCTGAAGCTTTCCAAGCATCTCATAGACATGCTCCACGCTTCCATTTAACGCTTTCCCAAAGGGCATACAAAGCTCGTCGCCGCAGAACAAAATACCCTCTTTTTTATCCAAAAAGGCAAGACTGCCCGCCGCGTGGTCGGGAATTTTTATAGTTTCAAGCTCCCTTCCGCCCAAATCAAACACATATCCCTCGTCAATGACGGTTATCGGATAATCCCGCGGAAAATCAATCCCATCAAAGCTGGGAAAAGGAATTGTGGCTAGGGCCTGCGTCTCCTCCGACATATAGGCGCAGTCAAAATAGCAGTTGTTGGCCGTGTGGTCAAAGTGATCGTGAGTGTTGGCAATCCGCCTTACCGGCTTATCCGTAAGACTTTGACAGAACGCCCTTGTGTTGCCGCAGCCATAGCCCCCGTCGATTACCAGCGCTTCGTTTTCCCCTTCCACAAGATAAAAATAATCCCCGTCGCTTGCAATCTGCCATGTTCCCGGCGCAATCCGCTCCGCACGGTAATAGGGAATATCCATAGGAAGCCTATTCCCCTCCTCATCCTCCAGCAGCACGTCATGCTTGCAGGAAAAGTCAATTTTATACCTACTCTGGGAAAATAACCAGTCCTGTATGGCCTCCACCCGGTAGGCGTGAGCCCACGTATTCACGTGATAGGCTCCGGGGAAAGGGCGTTCTCCCTCCGCCAGCACGCTGTCTTTCTCATACCATGTAAAGAAAATATGCTCCCCTGACATAGCGATTTTTCTTGCCGCCGCGTTCTGCTCTTCCAGACTGTCCTTGGCGTTTAAGGAGCCTCTTGTTACCCTGCCTCCCTGCGCTTCCACCTGAGCCATGCAGGCTCCCATAATCGGAAATGCTTTCTCGTCCATCTCGGACACCAGTATCCATAGATTCTCATTTTTTACCGCTCCCATGGTATCTGGATTCCACTGGCCCGCCACCAAAAAGCAGCCCGCAAAAAATCCGGGATTCCGAAGCATTAGCTCGCAGAGCATCATACAGCCCATGGACTGGCCCGTTCCGTAAATCCGCTTTTCATCGATGGGATATTCCTTAAGCAGCGCCTTCACAAGCTCCACCGTGGCGTCTGCCTCCCATGTAACCGTAAAATCATCTTCCGCCGCCTTGTTGGGATAAAGGGGCGCCAGCACAAAACAAGGATGCCGCCGCTGGGACCGCTCCCCAGCCCACACCGTGGCGCCCTCTCCTTGGGTGAGAGGCGATAAAATATCCTCGGAGCAGGAGCCCGCGTCGTGCATAAACAGCACCAGAGGGTAAGCCTTTCCCTCCTCCCTTTTTTCAGGGCAAAAAAGATTATAGGCCAGCTTTTTCCCCTCCGCCGTCTCAAAGACAAAGCTTTGAAAAGCGTCTATTCTTTTACTTATTCCGTTATTCCCCTTAAACTCTTTCATTTTCCGCTTTTCCTCCTATGCTCTTTTCATACCCTCAAGAAGCACCAGCGACTGCTGCACCAGCGTCTCCGCCGCTCCTTTCCCGAAAGAGGAATTCATTGCCTCATAGGTAAATTTATCGTAAGACTTTTTGTCCGCCATGTATTTCGCCGCGCCGTTTACCATGGTGCAGACCAGCGTCTCCTGAAAAGGAGAGCCGCTGCCAATAGAAAGACCGCTGCAGCAATTCAGCTCCGGCTTTACCCCCACAAGGGCAAGCTTGCCTATGCAGACGGCCTCCACAGCCGTTTCCTGCTCCTCCGCCGCTGTATATTCCATTTCCTTTACCGGGTGAAGCTTCTTTAAATCCCGTTCCATCTCCTTGCCCGGCACCCGAAAAACTGATTTCCCGTAAAGTATCCTGCTCTGAACATCTTCATATTTTACTTTCTGGGCAACCTCGCAGACCTGCCTGCCAAGCTTCTCGCCCAGCCGCTCGCAGATGCTAAAGCCCTCTTCCCGGCGGTCCCTGCGGACCCTCTCGCCCTGCACAAAAACTTCATTGACCGTCTTTTCCACAGGGCACTGGTCCCCTGCGGCCCCTAAAAGGAATAGGCCTACCGTACCGTTTTCCTTATAAGTCTTTTCAATGTAATCGCTGGCAATTCCCGCAATATCCGGCGACACCGCCTTGCCTCCCGCCGTGAGCTCGGAGCCGTCGAGCACCGAGGGCTGAATTCCGTAATGGAATAGGACAGCTAACGGGGTTTCGTCCACCCGCTTTAAGCTGAGCACGGATACCGTGTGGTCGGAAATTCCTAACCCGCCTTCACCAACCCACCAGCCGTCCTGCAGCTCCACGTCCCTGTTCCTGTTTATGTCGCAAAGGCCCGTTCCAAAGCCAACCGTCACCGGCTGCATACATTTGAAGGCCGCTTCCACGGCTTCCGCCGCCGCTTTGATTAAGGCCTCCCGATAGGCCCCTTTTTGCTTAATTTTATCGCTGTCCTTTAAGACCGTATCGGGCAGCAGATGGGGGGCGGAAAAGGTGTGCGTCACGCATACCCAGATATAGGCTTTTTCCAGCCCAAAACGCTCCGCAATCCCCGCCCGTATCAGCTCCACTTCCTCTCCGGGAAGGGACGTCATCTCAAGGGACACGCAGACAAAAGGATTCCCGCTTTCCAGTACCACCGCGCGGGCGTTTAACGCCCTGTGTATTACGGTAAAATTTTCTATTTCCAAATATTCATCCGTTAATATAATTTCAGATTTTCCTGCACCTGCCCTCATGCTCATCCCCCTTCTCTATTCGTTGATTTCCTCGGTGCGGCAGCAGGACACGAAATGTCCCTTTGAAATTTCCCGGAGCTCCTGCGGCTCCCGGCATTTATCCGTTGCGTAAGGGCATCTTGCCGCAAACCTGCAGCCCGGCTTGGGCTCGATGGGCGAGACGATTTCACCCTGAAGAATCACCCGCTCTTTTTTCTTGTGGATATCTACAGAGGGAATTGCGGACAAAAGCGCTTTCGTGTACGGGTGAAGCGGGTTTGCAAACAGCTCTTTGGACGTGGTGGTCTCCACAAGCTGTCCCAGATACATTACGCAGATATGGTCGGATATATGCTTTACCACCGACAGGTCATGGGTGACGAACATATAAGTAACCCCCGACTTTTCCTGCAAATCCTGAAGCAGATTCAGCACCTGCGCCTGAATGGAAACGTCCAGCGCGGACACCGGCTCGTCGCAGACCACAAACGCCGGGTTTAAGGCGAGGGCGCGCCCGATTCCCACACGCTGCCTTCTTCCTCCGTCCAGCTCATGGGGATATGCGTAGCGAAGACGCTCGTCGATGCCCACCATCTCCATAATCCTATCCGCCTCGTCCTGAATCTGTCCCTTCTTAAATCTTCCGCACAGCTCTAAGGGCTCCCGGATAGTCTCCTCAACCGTCATTCTGGGATTTAAAGAGGAAAACGGGTCCTGAAAAATAATCTGCATCCGCTCCCGCAGCTGGCGCATTTTATGTTTTGTCACATGGGTAATGTCTTCCCCGTCAAACAAAATCTGCCCGTCGGTGCTCTCGTACAGGTGAATCAAGGTCCGTCCAAGGGTGGACTTCCCGCAGCCGGATTCCCCCACAACGCCCATTGTCTTCCCTTTTTCAATGGAAAAGGTCACGTCGTCCACTGCATGAAGCATCCCTTTCGGCGTCTCAAAATATTTTTTCAGATGTTTTACTTCCATCAATGTTTCTGACATTATATTCTCCTTTCCCCGGCGGCTTTTGCTTGTTCCGTACACTTGTGAATACAGCGGCATAGATGCGTTCCTCCCACCGATTCAAGCCCCACGGGCGCGTTTTTGCAGTTCTCGTCCGCGTAAGGACAGCGCGGTGAAAAAGCGCATCCGGAAGGAAGATTTCCCGGATCCGGCGGCATACCCATAATGGGAGACAGCCGCTCCACATCGGAGTTAATATCCGGCAGGGAGCCGAACAGGCCTACCGTGTATGGGTGCATGGGATTGTCAAAAATCTCCTCCTTGCTTCCGTACTCCACTATCTGTCCCGCGTAAACCACGGCCACATTGTCGCAGACCTCGGCCACAATTCCCAAGTCATGGGTAATCATAATCATAGAAGTTTCAAATTCCTTTTGCAGATTCTTGATAATATCCAGCACCTGCGCCTGAATCGTCACGTCAAGGGCCGTTGTGGGTTCGTCCGCCAGCAGCAAATCCGGGCGGCAGGACAATGCCATGGCGATTACCACTCTCTGTTTCATTCCGCCTGAAAACTGGTGCGGATAATCGCGGTAACGGGAACTGGGTATTCCTACCATTTCCAGCATCTTCTTCGCCTTTTCCTCGGCCTCCTTGGCGGATATCTTTTCATGGAGGGCAATTCCCTCCGCAATCTGCCTTCCCACTCTCATAACCGGATTTAACGCCGTCATCGGGTCCTGAAAAATCATTGCAATTCTTCTGCCCCGGATTTTCCGCATCTCGTCGTTAGACAGCTTTAACAAATCCGTCCCTTCCAGATAAATCTCTCCGGTATCCACCTGCGCGGGAGGCTCCGGCAGGATTCTCAAAATCGATTTTGCAATGGTGGTCTTTCCCGCTCCGGTTTCTCCCACCAGACCAAGGGTTTCCCCTTTTTGCAGGGAAAAGGACACGTCGTTTACCGCATGGATTTCTCTTCCCTCGGAAGTATAATGAACCTTTAAATTTTTTACCTCAATAAAAGGAGCTTCACTTTTACCCATAGTATATAATCCTCCTATTTCTTCAGCTTCGGGTCCATGGCGTCGCGCAGCCCGTCCCCTAACATGTTCAGGGAAAGCACTACCAAAGCGATTGCAATTCCCGGAAACAGTACCATATGGGGATAATCACGCATGTAAGTCCTTCCCGCCGAGAGCATTGCGCCCCACTCCGGTATGGGAGGCTGTACGCCCAAACCGATATAGCTTAAGGAAGCCGCCATCAAAATGGTATTTCCAATCCCCATTGTCACGGACACAATAATGGGGGAAATACTGTTGGGAAGGATATGCTTTACAATCAGCCGGGGAACAGAACAGTTAATGGTCTGCGCCGCTTCCAAATATTCCATTTTTCTTACGCCCATGATAGAGCCTCTAAGAAGCCTTACCGTCATGGGAATTCCGCCGATGGACAGCGCGATAATTGTGTTGACAAAACCGCTTCCAAGGCAGGCGGAGATGGCAATCGCTAAAAGGATTCCCGGAATAGCTTGAAGGATATCGATAAACCGCATAACCACCGTATCCACGGCGCCGCCGAAATAACCTACAATGGAACCAATTATCATGCCGATAATTGTAGAAATAATCGTTGCAAGAAAACCGAGAGCCAAGGACCATCTTGCCCCGTAAAGCAGACGGCTGAAAATATCCCTGCCCATCTCGTCCGCCCCGCACAAATGCTTTAAGGACGGGGTTGCAAACCGGTCGATCATATTTAATTCATCATACGCATAGGGCATAATCCACGGCGAGAGAATCGCCAGCAAAAACAGGAGAAGGGTGATACAAAGCCCCGCCATGGCAAGCTTATTTTTTGCAAGCCGTTTCATAACCAGACTAAACTGGCTTTCCTTCTTTTTCCGCTCAAGTGTCGCGCCCTTTGCAACTGCCATACTGTTAGCCATTTGCCTGCTTCCTCCTTTTCCATGATTTCTGCTGTCCTTCATACTGCGCCTTGATTCGCGGGTCCACATAGGCGTAAACCACGTCCACCAGCAGCATAATCAAGCTGAACAGCGCTCCCAAAAACAACACCCCGCCCATTACCACCGGATAATCCCGGTTGTTGATTGCCGATGTGGTGTACATTCCAATTCCGGGAATGGAGAACACGGACTCGATTACCACGGTTCCGCCGAGCATCATTCCCATGCCGTTCCCTACCACGGTGATAATCGGGATTAAGGCGTTGGGCAATGCGTGCTTGTAAAGTATTTCCCTCTCTGAAAGCCCCTTGGCGCGGGCTGTGACAATATAATCCGAACGAATAACCTCCAGCATACTAGAACGCGTCTGCCTTGCCTGAGAAGCAATCCCCGCAAAGGCGTTGGCGATACAGGGAAGGATAAAATACTGGATTCCTCCCACTCCGTAAGGCGGCAGCCACCCAAGCCTCACCGCGAAAAGCAACACCAGCATCATGGCAAGCCAAAAGCCCGGAATGGATACGCCCGCAAGGGCAATCACCATACAAATCCTGTCGGCAATCCCGTTTTGGTGTACCGCCGCCGTGATTCCAAGGGGCGTCCCGATAAGTATCTGGAGCAGCATACAAATCACCGCAATGGTAATCGTGTAGGGAAGCCGGTACAAAATTCCCGACATAACCGACTGATTTTGAAAATAAGAAGTTCCAAGGTCAAAATGTAAAAACACCTGATTTAAATAATCCAAGAGGCGCACGATGTATGGCCTGTCAAGCCCCATCTCTATCCGCTTTGCCTCAATTGCCGCCGGTGTGGCTGAATTTCCCAAAATTGCCGCGGCCGGATCCCCCGGACAAAAATACATAATGGTAAAAATAACAACGGCAATTCCCAAAAGCACCGGTATCATCCATAATAATCTTTTAACGACATATTTCCACATATAAGTTTCCTCCTGTTGAAGGAAGGCAGCCTATGGGGCTGCCTTCACATTCTTGCCGCTTACTGCGCGTATGAGCATGCCCCCGGAAGGATTTGCTTTCTGATATCCAAAGCTACATTCGCAATTTTATTAGAATGAACAATGTTTACAGGTCCCTGCACAACGCCGTAGCCATAACATTTTTCTACCAGATAATCATGGAACGCTTCAATGCTTTCAGGCCCGTAAGTGTCCACATTTAAGGCAGCCTGCATCAGCTCGTCCAGCTTCTCGTCCACTACAAAGTTTGCAGTACCGCCGGTAATTTCTTTATAATCTCTTGCATCCCAGCAGAGCTTCCACTGATTTACAATGTAATCCGTACTTCCCGTGGTCTTAAGCAGAATGTCAAAGCCTTCTTTATTGTACTGCTCCTGCTGTCCCATCATCTGGTCGTAGCCGATAAGCTCTACAGTGACGCCAATCTGTCCCCAGTAAGCCTGAAGCAGCTGGGCAATCATTTCCGCCATACCGGAGTTGATGTATTCCAGTTTCAAGGCGCTGCCGTCATAGGAGGACTGAGCTAAATACTCTTTTGCTTTATCCACATCATAATCATAGTACTCTTCATTGTCCCACTCAGGGTTGTAATCCGGGTAGCCCGCGTTTGCAAAATCCTTTACCGCTTTGCCGTTTCCATTATATGCGCCCAAGTTCACGCCCTCTTTGTCAATTGCATAGGCAAGGGCAAGCCTTAAATTCTCGTCATCCTTGAAAACGGAGCTGTCGGACATGTTGTACTCAACGTCATAGCTGAGGTTATCCAGCACAACGCCTACCGCGTTGCCCTCTGAAAACTCTCCGCCCTCGCTGAATTTAGGAATATCCGTATCCGGTACGCCGTTGGAAATGTCAACCGCGCCTGTCTGCAGTGCTACCGTGTGCTGCGAAGCCTCCGTGATAACGGAGAATTTAATTTCCGAAACATTATGTACGCTGGTTCCGTGAACCAAGGACTCGTCGGTCTGCCAGTAATTGCCCGTATCCTTCATGATAATTTCGGAGCCCGGAACATAGCTTTCCACAAGATAAGCGGAGGTTCCTACCGGCGTGGTTGCCATCTGGTCAGGGGACGCCTCGTAGGCCGCCTGCGTTACAATGGCACATTCCAGCATAACGTTTTCAAATTCCCCAATCTCCAAAGCCTTGTTAAACTTAAATTCCACGTTGTAATCGTCGATTGCCGTCACACTGTCGATAACGGAAAGCTTTCCGTAATTCTTTGTGGCAATGGCGGATTCAAAGCTAAACACGATATCATTTGCCGTAAGGTCATTCCCCGCCGCATCGTGAATGTAATCGTAAAGCTCCACCTTGTAGGTCTGCGGGTCTGACTGTTCCCAATTCTTTGCCAGCACGCCGTACGCCACACCGTTTTCACGGGTAATCATATATTCATAGGTAGTAAACAAAACTGCAATTCTTCCCATCGACATGCCCGACCAAGGTCCCATGTTTTCCGGGTCGGCCATGATTCCCACCGTCACGGAATCGGCTTTTCCGCCCGAAGCCGCCGTCTCTGTACTGGCTTCTCCCATGGAGGCTTCGTTTGCCGGTGCTGCCGCTTCCTCCTGCGTATCCTGCTCCGCGTTACTTTCCGTCTGTGCCGTTGTTCCTGTTTCTGTTCCGCCGCCGCAGCCTGTAAACAATACTGACGCCACCATGCTTACTGCCAAGGCAAGTGCAAGTTTTCTTTTTTTCATAGTAATTGCTCCCTTCTGATTCGTCATTTTGTATAACTCTTTTGATATATACATTGTACTTTCAACATTTTCAACAAGCAATCCGTCTTACGAGCCGATTCTTGCGCTTTCTGCATAAATAAAACTGTTCGTTTCTAACGCGGCGTTTCCAAAAAGCTTTCATGTTTCTAAAAAACTTTCATATTATATGGCTGTGCGCTCATGCATGATAATTCTGCACATAGGTAATAAATTTCTTCAAAGCGTCCGACATCTTCTCTTTTGCAGAGTAAACCAAATTGATGGTGGTTGCCACCGTGGGCACCACGTCCACCAAAACCACCCTGTCTCCCGCCAAACGCTCAATTGGCTTTTTGGTAAGCAGCGCCACGCCCATGCCCCTTGCGGCAAGGTCTATCAGATTCTCACCGCGAAGGCCGGTAAACGCCACGTCCGGCTCAAAACCCGCTTTCCGGCAGGCATTGTAGCAGATTGTGTACATCGTCGTGTTTTTGTTCAGGAATAAAAACTTTTCCCCCTCCAGCATTTCCAAGGTGAGAAAATCCTCGTCCGCAAGAGGATGGTCGGGCGGCAGAACCGCCACCAAATGATCCGTCGCAAACTCTACCCGCTTTATCTCCTTGGACAGCCCGTCCGCGTCCCTTGCAAATCCGCACTCGCACTTTTTCTCCTCAAGCATCTGAAAAATCTGCGTGGAATCGGCCTCCACAATATTCAGCCGATAGCCCGGATTTGCCTCCTGAAAACCGGCCAGCACATCGGTAATGTTGTAGTGTCCCATGACGGGAATCGACGCCACGGTCAGCGACGAGGTCATTCCCTTCAAACACCCCTGCAATGCCCTGCTGTACTCGTCCTGTATTTCCACCATCTTTTTCGCGTAGGGCAGAAACGTCTTTCCAAACTCATTGAGCTCCACCTTTCTTGTGGTGCGGTCGAAGAGCGGCGCCCCAAGGTCCTCCTCAATGCTTTTGATATGCCGCGACAGGGAGGACTGCGCCATAAATAAAATGTCCGCCGCTTCCAAATAGTTCCCCGTCTCTGCAAGTACTACAAAATGCCGGATATAATTCAGTTCCATTTTGTCCCTCTCTTTTTGACTTTTTTACAGCCGATAGATTTTCTCCGCGTTTTCTCCCAGCATCAACGCTTTTTCCTCCTCGGTGAGATTCAGCTTTTCCACAAAAGCCGGGCCGTCCAAAAGCCATTCCGCCCTCACCGGATAGGAGGAGCCAAACAAAATATGGTCCGCCCCCAATATTTTTACCGCGCACTCCAAAAGCTCCCTGCCCCACGGCTGAGCATGAGACATTTCATAATAAATATTATCATGTATCTGCTCGCAGAAGCGGTCCGTATCCGTGTCAAACCGGCTGACCGTGTCCTTCTGCCCGGCGGGCTTTTTGCGGAACATGGAGTTCATGTAGGAGAAAAACGCGCCTCCCAGCATAGAATGAACCAGCTTCAAATCAGGAAGCTCGTCAAACATGCCGCTGAATACCTCTCTTCCTATGGCAATGGTCTGGTCCATGCATCTGCCATAGGATCTTCTAAGATTATTATAATCATATATCGTACTATAATCCACTGGTATTGGCGAATGATGCACATAAACCGGCAATTTTAATTCATTTACTTTTTTCAGGAAAGGCCGAAACAGCTCGTCGTCAAGATACTTGTTTCCGTAATGGGAGGACAGCTGCACCCCCGTCATCCCCAGCTCCTTCACACAGCGTTCCAGCTCATAGATTGCTTCCCGCCCCCCGTGAGGCGGAACTGCCGCCAACGCCGCAAGACGTCCGTTTCCTTTTTTTGCCTGAGCCGCCATGCCGTCGTTAAACTTTTTGCACATCTCCAAGGAAAGCCACGCGTGGGCGCAGGGAATCTTTAGAACCGCTTTATCCACTCCGGCCGCGTCCATATCCTTTAGCTGCCGCTCTACCTCGTATTCCCCCTGCACGTAATTTAAATTTTGATAGCCGGCCGGCTCCTCGATGATAATCTGCTTTTTGTCCGTTCCCTCTATCTGCTCGTATCTGGCGCGTACGCCGCGCTCCGCCGGAATACACCGCAGGAATTCCTCCCCCATGCTCTCGTCCGTAAACAATGCTTCGGGAATCCAATACATATTTGCGTCTACTTTCATGCTCTCTTGCCCTCCTTTATTTGATTTTATATTTATTCTCTAGCACATTTGTATTTGAAACACTTTCCAGTCCCTTGCAGGTCTGTCAATGATTCTGTATGCCTTCAAGTATCTGTTGTTTGCAGTTCCCCAAAAATATTTTTGATTAAAATAATCGCTATAATAAATGTCAGCAAATCCGACAGCGGCATAGAGTAAAGCACACCGTTCAAACCGAAAAACATCGGAAGCACAAGGGCCCAGCCCACGCCAAACAAAATTTCCCTTATCATAGATAATACCGAGGACTGCATGGCCTTTCCCATAGATTGAAGGAAAATAAACGTCCCCTTGTTGACCGTCGCAAGCGGCATCAGGCACAGATAAATCCGAAACGCCTTTATGGCAAAATCCGTATAATAGGAGCTTTCATTTGCCGCTCCGAAAATCCTGATAAGTCCTCCCGGTAAAAGCTCCACTATCAAAAGCGCCGCAAGCCCAACGATAAACTCCGCGGCCAGCAGCTTTTTGAACAGCTCAAGGGCGCGGTCCATCCGCTTTGCGCCTATGTTATAGCCCACAATGGGAATACACCCTGCCGCAAGCCCCACCGAAACGGATATCACAATCTGAAAGAATTTCATGACAATTCCCACCACGGCCATTGGAATCTGGGCATATTCCATCTGCCCAAAAATTTCGTCCAGCGCGCCGTACTTGACAATCATATTGTTGACCGCCGCCATGGACGCAACCACGGACACCTGCGAGAGAAAGCTGGTAAGCCCTAAAGGAAGGAACTTTTTTATAAGCCCTCCAAAAATGCCGAAGCTTTCTTTTTCCAATCTCACCGCTTTCATATGGAAGAGATACCACACCGCAAGAAGCGCCGTCAAAATCTGCCCCGCTATGGTGGCGACCGCCGCCCCCATCATTCCCCACTTCAATCCAAAAATGCAAATTGGATCAAAAATAATATTGAAAACAGCCCCCGCCATAATAGAAGCCATTGCAAATTTCGGGTTCCCGTCCGAGCGGATAATCGGGTTCATCATCTGTCCAAACATGTAAAAAGGAATCCCCACCGTTATCCATGTAAAATATTCTTTTGCATTTGCAAAGGTTCCCTCGTTCACCCCTCCTCCAAACATCAGCAAAATTTTATCCTGAAAAATAAAATACGCCGCCGTAATCAGCAGGCTGAGCAAAACGCACAATATAATAGAGCAGCCGATACTTTTATGGGCGTTTTCCTTTTCGTCCGCCCCTAAACTGATGCTGACAAAGGCGCAGCACCCGTCCCCAATCATGAC
This sequence comes from Clostridium sp., assembly GCA_023663815.1. Taxonomy (GTDB): domain Bacteria; phylum Bacillota; class Clostridia; order Lachnospirales; family Lachnospiraceae; genus Suilimivivens. Next base: position 30,483 of record JAMPGS010000012.1, on the reverse strand, counting down.
CGCTACCGCCAGAGCCACCACTGTAAGCGGAAACACCACATTATTGGCTGCATTTCCGTATGAACCAAGATAAGACGCATTCGCTATAAAAATCTGGTCAACAATGTTATATAACGCTCCCACCAAAAGCGAGATAATACACGGCACCGTAAATTTTCTCATCAAAACGCTTATCTTTTCCTGTGCCAAAAAGGCATTTGTTTTTTGTTCCATTGCTTTTTCCTCCTTCTTTTCAATTATCCAACAATAAAAAAAGGAAAGCAATTCAATTGCTTTCCGCATTTATCCGGTTGGTGCATAAATCGAAATACCTTTTATTACTTTATACATTTCTGCCGCTGCTCCGCTACTTTAATGCTTTGGCAATAGAATCTTCCCTTTCATAAATTTCCAAATTAATTTATTTCTTACCGCTCCAAAATGGCCTATTCCAATCGTTTTTCCCTCTTTAAATAGTCTTTAATGACTTCAATAATTTCATTTGCATTTATTATCTGTTCCTCTGTTTCGTCTTTTGAAGCAAGATAAAAATCATCATAATCACTTTTTTCTCTTTTCTGTTGCAATCTCCCTATTTTTCTTCCAATTTCTTTAGAAATAATCCCTGAAGCAACATACGCTTGGTTAAAATAAGCAATCACATCCTTATGCCGTTTAAAGTCTTTTCCTTCCAATGCTAGAACAGATTTAATGGCATAAAATACAGCATAGTAGGAGCGATTAATGGCATCTTTATAATACTCTTTTTCCAAACAATCTTGAGCAACCTTAAGGCTATCCGCTGAATTTCCCAGCCGATACTTACATAAATCCATTTTTCTTTCATCTTGCAAGGATAATTCCCTCCCTCTTAATATTATCATAATATGGCAATGCCCCTAACCAATAATTGAAATGTTCTTCATTCTTTATATTAACGCTTATCAAAACGTTAAACTCCAAACCATAATCATATGCTATGTCATATACCTCATTTTCAATTTTCTTTATTTCACTTTCGGATAAAGAAGTTAGTATCAGAATGTCTATATCAGAATTTTCCCTATAATCTTCTCTAGCGTATGACCCATATAATATAATTTTATTTATTAAACCTCCCAGCCTTTTTTGTATTTCACCTATAAACATATAAATGATTTTCTTTTTTTCTTCCATATATAAACCTCTTCTTTTTCCGCTTCTATAATTCTCCACTTCATCGTCAATCTTTTTCATTAACATAGGATTTTGTTTTACATCAATAACTCTAACGCTTATCATTATAGCTTTTCATTTTCTCCAAAAATATCTCTTCTATCAATCATTATTATACACAGCTTTTCTTCCAAATACAACAGCGCGCGCTAAACACTCTCCGCCGCGCGGCCCGTATGCTACTTCTTCGGTATATTCCTTTTTGCACGCCTGCGCAAACAAAAACCCGGCAAACCAAGTTTACCGGGTTTCATTCGCTGGGCTACAAGGATTCGAACCTTGAAATGACGGAGTCAGAGTCCGTTGCCTTACCGTTTGGCGATAGCCCAATCTCAATTACTTTTGGTATTATACATGATTGTCTGCTGTTTGACAAGTGTTAAATTCAAATTTTTTCATTAGATATTGTTGATTTTTTTAGACAATTTTTGCGAAATTTGTTACTTTTTTATCAAGCTGTATTTTTTTTAATACTTTTTGCTCTTTTGTCAAAAAAATTGTTTTCAATTTCGGAAAAATCTGTTATCTTTGATGTGTGAGATAATATAGCATGTCTATAAATGTATTGCTGCATAGGAGGTTATTTTAATGAGGTATTTTTTTAATGGAAAAATTGAAAAAACGGATGACCTTTACACTGTCCGCATCCCCTTTAACGTATGGGAGGTCTGCAAACAGCGCGATGTAATTGACGCCGAGCTGGTTCTCGACAACAAGATTATTGAATGTAAGCTGCTCCCGGAAGAAAAGGGCAAAAAAGGCAACTACAAAATTCACTTACAGGAAGAAGATGTCTCCCATGTTGATATTGAAAAGGAGCACAAGCTTCTCCTTCATGTAACCGGAAGCCTGATTCAAATGAACCGGAACAGCCCGTACAGCTTCGACAATCCTATCCGTAAGATTGACGGCATCGACATTATCATTCAGCCTGAGGACGGAATCTGCGGGCAAACCTGCGTCGCCATGCTGGCAAACGTTACCATCGCCGAGGTTATGAGCGTTATGGACTGCCGCGAATGGCAGGGCACCATGGGCCGCGTTATCTCAGCCCTCAACTATTACGGTCTCGACCACAGCGACATCATCATGTACACGGAAGGCCGAGAAGCAACTCTTCCCAAATGCTGTATCCTTATGGAAAAAATGGGTCTTTACTGCCACTATCTGGTATATTATGATGGAAAGTTCTACGACCCCAACCTTGGAATCATCACAGAATATGATATGAGCAAGCTTCAGGGTTATCTTGAAGTAAAGGTTGAATAAAAACACTATATTTTACAAAACAGTTCTATATGCTTTTTATATGCTTTCTATTAAATAAATATCAACGGCTGGCCGCAGAAACGGTCAGCCGCTTTTTTATACGCAGGAGTGCGGAAGGAAATTTGCTGCCGGCACGCACCCCGCGCGGCGAATAGGGAGAATGGCTTTCCCTACTCAATTGTACAGACCCGCGCGGAGGAATATCCCGCAAAGCCGCACATTTTATATCTCAAAAATCAAATCCCCATATGTGGGTATCGGCCATACCTTCTTATCTACCAGCATCTCCGCCTCGTCCGCCGGCGCGCGCAGCTCTTCCATCATTACCTTTACTACATCCTTATAATAAAACGCCTGCTCCTTCACATTCTTTATTTCCCCGGCCTTCGCCTCGGCCTCCTTCAGCCTTTCAAGGGCCGACTTCATGGCGGATAGCTTTTCGGATACCGCCTTAAGAAGCTCCCTCTGGGTGGAGGCGTCCGCTCCGGCTTCCTTGACGGCGATAATCGTCTCGGCAAGGGATCTTGTATACCTGATAACCGCCGGAATAATCTGCTTGGAAGCCATCTCAATCATAGTAAGAGCCTCGATATTGATGGTTTTTGCATACGTCTCGTAAAGAATTTCCGCGCGGGATTCCAGCTCCGCCCGCGTAAAAATTCCAAACCTTTCAAAAAGCTTTACGGATTTATCCGTCACCAGCGTATCGACCGCCTCAATCATGGATTTGATATTGGGAAGACCTCTTCTCTCCGCCTCGGCCACCCATTCCTCGGAATAACCGTTGCCGTTAAAGATAATTCTCTGGTGCTCCGTAAAATATTTCTTAATCAAATCATGCACCGCCATGTCAAAATCATCCGCTTTTTCCAAAATATCCGCCGCCTCGCAGAAAGCCTCCGCCACAATGGCGTTTAAAATCGTGTTGGGGCTTGCAATGGAATCCGCGGAACCCACCATGCGGAACTCAAATTTGTTTCCTGTAAAGGCAAAGGGCGAAGTCCTGTTTCTGTCCGTGGCGTCCTTCTCAAAATCAGGCAAAGTGGAAACGCCAGTCTCAAGCACGCCTCCCTCCAGACAGCGGGCCGCTTCCCCTGTCTCAACCAACTGTTTTACAACGTCCTCCAACTGTTCTCCAAGGAAAACGGAGATAATTGCCGGAGGGGCCTCGTTGGCGCCCAGCCTGTGATCGTTTCCCACATCGGACGCGCTCTGGCGCAGCAAATCCCCGTGAATGTCCACCGCCTTAATGATGCAGGCAAGCACCAGCAAAAATTGAATATTTTCATTAGGCGTATCTCCCGGCTCCAACAGGTTCACGCCGTTATTTGTGGTAAGCGACCAATTATTATGTTTACCGGAACCGTTGACCCCGGCGAAAGGCTTTTCATGGAGCAGGCAGGTCAGACCGTGGCGTCCCGCAACCTTTTTCATGGATTCCATCACTAATTGATTATGGTCAACCGCAATATTGGCGGTCTCATAGATGGTTGCCAGCTCATGCTGCGCCGGAGCTACCTCGTTGTGCTGGGTCTTGGAGGTCACTCCCAGCTTCCAAAGCTCCACATTTAAATCCTTCATGTATGCGCCCACACGCTCCCTTATGGTCCCAAAATAGTGGTCCTCCATCTCCTGCCCCTTGGGAGCCGGCGCGCCGAAAAGCGTGCGTCCCGCATAGATAAGGTCAGGCCGCTTCAAGTACTTTTCCCTGTCCACCAAAAAATATTCCTGCTCCGGCCCTACGCTTGGCTCCACCTTTTCGGCCTGATTGTTGCCGAACAGTTTAACGATGCGCACCGCCTGCTGGCTGATTGCCTCCATGGAACGCAGAAGAGGTGTTTTCTTATCCAGCGCTTCCCCATTGTAGGAACAAAAGGCCGTGGGGATGCAGAGAATCACCCCGGTAGCGTCCTCCTTTAAAAACGCAGGGGAAGTGATATCCCACGCCGTATACCCTCTCGCCTCAAAGGTTGCCCGCAGACCTCCCGACGGGAAAGAAGAAGCATCCGGCTCCCCCTTAATCAATTCCCTGCCCGAAAAATCCATAATCATTTTCCCGCTCTCGTCCGGGTGGGACACAAAGGAATCGTGCTTTTCAGCGGTAATTCCGGTAAGAGGCTGAAACCAATGGGTATAATGCGTCGCGCCGTTTTCCACCGCCCAATCCTTCATTGCCTTTGCCACCACATCAGCGGCGGCCGGCGACAGCTCACCGCCTTTATCCATCACGCGCAATACCTCCCTGTAAATCTCCTTGGGCAGCCGTTCCCTCATCGTTGCCCGCGTAAATACCTTACTGGCAAAAATTTCTTCCACGTTAATCATTTCACTCATAACTTCTCCTCATCTCTGCGCCGCCTTCTTGTCTTGGCTTTGCACATTTCTTTATATGATTTCTTTCAACATTTTAAGATATACGATAACCGCTTAAATTGCAATACCCGCATATATTTTTTTAATTCCACAGTATGCGCTTCACAATTCCGCAACATACATTTTCCGATTCCACGCACATATTTTGCGATTCGCCAACATACACTTTTCCATTCCAAAACATGCATTTTTGATTCCACGGCACACATCTTTTGATTTCATTCTTACCGCTTCACCACAATTCAGGCCAATCTGCGCCGCAAACGCAAACTGGCCTGAACATCATCGACTATTTTTTCACTCTCAGCAAATCAAATTTTTCAGCCTGCCCGTCCAGCTTTACCCACAGTACCTGCCGGGGATGGGGCGCGCTTTCCACCTCCTCGCCCTCCTTTGTGGCAAGGGAAAGCACCGAAACCGGCACGTTTTGTCCGTCCGGCTTCATGATTTCTATCCTGTCGCCCACGCAGAATTTATTTTTCTGCTCAATGCGGACGCCCCGCGTCTCTGATACCTCCTCAATCATACCAAGGTAAACATACTCGTTTACATAGGTGCTGCTGTCATAAATCTGCGTATTTTCATCGGGCTTTCCAAAATAAAACCCCGTGGTAAACTGCCGGTGGACGCTTTTGGCAATTTCCTCCTTATACCAGCCCATATTTTCGCGGTATTTTTCCTCCGATTCCATATAATCGTCGATAGCCTTCCGGTAGGTTCTCGCCACCGCCGCCACGTAAAGCGCCGTTTTCATTCTGCCCTCTATCTTAAAGCTGTCGATTCCCGCTTGAATCAGCTCCGGGATATGCTCTACCATGCACAAATCCTTGGAATTAAAAATATAGGTTCCCCTCTCATTTTCATAGACCGGGAAATACTCTCCGGGGCGGCTTTCCTCCATCACCGCGTACTTCCAGCGGCATGGGTGGGTACACGCCCCCTGATTGGCGTCCCTTCCCGTCAAAAAATTGCTGAGCAGGCACCTGCCGGAATAAGAAATGCACATGGAGCCGTGGACAAAGCTTTCTATCTCCATATCCTCTGGAATCTTGTCACGGATTTCCTTTATCTCCTGCAGGGAAAGCTCCCTTGCGCAGACCACCCTTTTGGCTCCCAGCTTATGCCAAAAATGATACGTCATATAATTTGTATTGTTGGCCTGAGTGGATATATGGATATCTATTTCAGGACAAACCTTCCTTGCCAGCATAAACATACCGGGATCAGCAATAATTAACGCATCGGGCCCAAGCTCCTTAAGCTCTTTAAAATAATTTTCCGCTCCCGCCAAGTCTTTGTTATGCGCCAAAATATTGGCCGTCACGTGTACCCGCACATTACAGGCATGGGCGAACTCTATCCCCTGCCGCATTTCTTCTTTAGAAAAATTCTTTGCCTTGGCCCGCAGACCGAAGGCCTCTCCTCCTATGTACACGGCGTCCGCCCCAAACAGTACTGCCGTCTTTAAAACCTCCAGCGAGCTGGCGGGTATCAATAATTCAGGTTTTTTCATAGGCCCTCCTATTTTGCGGGTCCCTCCTTACCACAGGTCTTACCACAATTTCACACTTATCGTTACGCCGTCGCCTACGGGGAGAATGTTTGTCCGAAGCCGCGCGTTGTGCGTCAGCTCATAGAGGTACTCCCGCATCCGGCTGTGAATCGTGCGGTCCCGCCTTGTGACCGCAAAGCGGGACTCCATTACGTCGCCGTCCTGCAGCACATTGTCGGATATTAAAAGGCCGCCCTTTTCAAGCAGACGCAATATATCTGGCAGGAAATGGATATACTGACCCTTTGCGGCGTCCATAAAAATAAAGTCATAGCTGCCGGTTAGGTTCTTTAAAATATCGGCCGCGTCCCCTTCAAGCAGCGTGATTTTTTCTTCTTTTCCCGCCCGCTTAAAATTCTCCAGGGCCAGCGGAATCCTTTTTTCATACTTTTCTATAGTGGTAATCTCACAATCCTCCGGCCCATATTCGCTCATCAAAAGCGCAGAAAAACCAATTGCCGTTCCCACCTCCAAAATCCGCTTCGGCGATTGGATAGCAAGAAGAAGCCTTAAAAGGCTCTGTACTTCCTGCCTGATAATCGGCACATTGGTTTTTAACGCAGTCTGTTCCAATTCATTTAAAAAAGGCGTGTTCCCCGTATCGAAGGAATTAATGAACACTTTAACTCTTTCTTCCGTAATCACTCTTCCTCTTCTTCCTCTTCTTCGCCCTCAGGAACCGCCGACATAATCGCCAGCATCTGCTCCGCCTTCATGTCCGTGCTCAAATCATAAATGCCGGGACGGATTTTCCCGTGATGCGCGGAAAGCAGCTCCTGCACCATAAACAGCTTTGCATCGCTGATTAATCCCTTTTCCTCAAGCATCTGCGCGATATCCTTAAGCGACGCGTTCTCCGCAACGCCTACCGTGATGGTCCTGCCGTTGGAAATAGACATTGGCTCGTCCGCAAACACCCGGTAGCCAAAATCATAGGCCTCCGTGGCGGTACGAAAAACAAATATGACAACGGCCGCAAGAATCACTATTTTAATTATGGTTTCTGCCATTGTGATGATTAAGTATTTCACATTCATGAAATTATCACACCTTTCTCAAAGCGGTAAAAAACTAAATTTCTATCTCCATTATAATAGGAAGAATCATCGGCCGCCTCTTGGTCTTTTTCCACACAAACTCGCCCAGAGCGTCCTTGATAGAGCTCTTGAGCTTTCCCCAGTCGGCGATTCCTCTGTTCAGGCACCCTTCCACCGCTTCGTGAACCACTGTCCGGGCCTCCTCTATCAGCTCGTCGGATTCCCGAACGTACACAAACCCTCTCGTCACAATATCCGGGCCGCTTACCAGCTCGTCCGTGAAGCTGTTCAGTCCAAGCACTACTATGACAATGCCGTCCTCCGCCAAATGCTGTCTGTCCCGGAGCACGATGTTTCCCACATCGCCCACGCCAAGGCCGTCCACCAAGATATCCCCTACCGGTACCTTGTCAATCACCTCGGCTTTTTCCTGCGAGAGCTCCAGCACATCGCCGGACCGCAAAATAAATATATTCTCCTTGGCAATTCCAAGTTCCTTTACAATTTTCGCCTGAGCCTTTAAGTGCTTGTATTCCCCATGGACGGGAATCGCGTATTGAGGCCGCACCAGAGAATAAATCAGCTTAATCTCCTCCTGACAGGCATGGCCCGAAACATGTACGTCCTGAAAAATCACGTCGGCGCCTTTTAGCAGCAGCTCGTTAATCACGTTAGTAACGGCTTTCTCGTTTCCGGGAATTGGGTGGGAGGAAAAAATAACCGTATCGCCGGGGCCGATGGAAATTTTCTTGTGGTTGTCCTCCGCCATGCGGCTTAAGGCCGCCATGCTTTCTCCCTGACTTCCGGTAGTGATAATCACTGTTTTTTCGTCGGGATAATTTTTGAGCATCTCCGTGTCAATCAGCGTATTATCTGGAATTTCCAGATAGCCTAGGGAGGTGGCCGTCTCGATAATATTTACCATGCTGCGGCCTTCCACCACCACCTTGCGTCCAAATTTATGCGCCGAATTGATAATCTGTCTCACCCTGTCCACATTGGAAGCAAAAGTTGCAATGATGATACGGGTGCTTTTGTGCTCCTGAAAAATATTGTCGAAGGTTTTCCCCACCGTGCGCTCCGAGGGGGTAAAGCCCGGTCTCTCCGCGTTGGTGGAGTCGCACATCAGCGCCAGCACGCCTTTTTTTCCGATTTCCGCCAGACGCTGCAGGTCGATAGCATCCCCAAATACCGGCGTATAATCTACCTTAAAATCCCCCGTATGCACCACGATGCCCGCCGGAGAATAAATCGCCAGCGCAGCCGCATCCACAATACTATGGTTGGTTCTGATAAACTCAATGCGGAACTGGCCCAAGTTAATGGACTGGCCAAATTTTACCACCTTCCGCCTTGTGTTGTTTGTCAGGTTATGCTCCTTTAATTTATTTTCAATAATTCCCATGGTAAGCTTTGTAGCGTAAATCGGAGCGTTGATATCGCGGAGCACATAGGGCAGCGCGCCAATGTGATCCTCATGTCCATGGGTAATCACAAATCCCTTTACTTTTTCAATATTATTTTTTAAATAGGTAACGTCTGGAATCACTAAATCAATCCCCAGCATATCGTCCTCTGGGAAGGAAAGACCGCAGTCCACAACAACAATACTGTCCTCGTACTCAAAGGCAGTAATGTTCATGCCAATCTGCTCAAGACCTCCCAGCGGGATAATCTTCAGCCCTGAGCCGTTTTTCTGTTCAATTTTTTTCAAATAGTCTACCTCCATCTTCTTTTTTATCAAGGATATTTCCACCCCGGAAACACCTTAGGAGCTGCTTAAAAACCCGCATCCCGCTAAAAACAGCGATTTACTTACTTTTACAGTTCCTTAATTACTCCGGCCCACAGCTTTTACGTGAGTTCAATGTCCTCCAGCAGATTCTCAAACACGGCCGCCAACGCCTCCAGCTCCATGTCGTCCTCCACCACTTCATAGACACATTCTTTTAAGCCCTGCTCTGAAACTTCCTTCAAAATAAGGGCTTCCCCGTCGCCTTCCTGAGTATCCGTCACCAAAATATACTGACTTCCCCCCAGCTTCGTCTGTTCCAAAACATAAAACTCCACGCTCTCCTGTGTATCCAGCGTAAATTTAATCTTTTCCACTTAATCTTCTCCCTGCCTTACTGCTCCGCTTTATGCGCAGTATTCCTCCGCATATCCAAAAATCCCTGCAAAATAAGAACGGCTGCAATTTCATCCACATATTCTTTCCGGTTTTCCCGCCGTATCCCCGCTTCTATCATGGCTTTATCCGCCGCCACCGTAGTCAGTCTTTCATCCCATGTATGTACCGGCAGGCCCGTCCGCCGTTCCAGCTTCTCCTGAAATTCCAATGTCTTTTCCACTCTAGGTCCCAAGGTATCGTTCATGTTCTTCGGCAGTCCAAGAACAATCTCTTCTACCTGATATTCCAGAACCAGCGCCTCGATTCTTGCCAGTGTCTGGCGCAGCTTGTTTTCCTCTTTTCTTCTGATAATTTCCACGCCCTGAGCGGTAATAAGCAGCGGGTCGCTGATTGCCACGCCTACCGTTTTTGAGCCAAAATCCAGCCCCATTATACGCATATATACTTTCCACAGCCTGCCTTTATACAGCCGCAGGCCTTCTCCTATCCGACATTATTTCCAATGATTGTTTTTGATATACTCCGTCAAAAGCTCTTCCACTAACTCGTCGCGCTCAACCTTCATGATGAGGCTTCTGGCATTTTTATGGCTGGTGATGTAGGTGGGGTCGCCGGACATAATGTACCCCACAATTTGATTTACAGGATTATAGCCTTTCTCTGTCAACGCCGCATACACTTCCGTCAATATTTCCTTCACGCTTGTATTATCTGTTTCCACTCTGAAAAACTGTGTATTTCCCAAATCCTGCATATAAAACACCCCTTTAAACGTTCGTTTGTTCTTATCTTACCCCATTATATCATAAAATTCAATGGATTTGCGGCTCAAACAACAAAATATCAGGTTTTAAAAAATCTGTCAATTCCCCTGAAAGTATCCGCCCCGAAAGGGCTTTCCCGTAAAATTCATTCTCACCCCCGCAGGCCGCGCGGATATACTCTCCGGTAAAGCCAAGCCGATACCGCTTCCCGTCTATCAGCTTTTCTTCCTCAAATAAAACCTTTGACTTCCTATGTAAATATTTTTCCCTAAACTGCCGGGACATTTCCTTTTCCAAGGCCAAAAGGCTGCTGCTGCGCAGGGCCTTAATTTCCTTTGGAACCTGCCCATCCATAAGGGCCGCCGGCGTCCCTTTTCTCTTGGAATATTTAAACACATGCATCTCATAAAACCCAACCCGGCCAAGAAACGCCCGCGTCTGCTCAAATTCCTCCTTACTCTCCCCCGGAAAACCCACAATCACATCGGTAGTAATAGCGGGTTCGTCAAAATAACTCCGCAAAATACACACCTTTTCATAGTATTCCTCCGCGGAATATTTTCTATTCATTCTCCGAAGAACGCTGTCGCATCCGCTTTGCAGGGAAAGATGAAAGTGCGGGCACAACTTTGTACATTCCTTTAGCCTCGAAACAAATTCCTCCGTGATGATTCTGGGCTCCAAAGACCCCAGCCGGATGCGCTCAATGCCCGGAACCTGCTGCACCCTCTGTATCAGCTCAAGGAGTCTGCTTTTTGAAAAATCTTCCCCTGCCTCCATTCCATAAGAGCTTAAGTGAATCCCTGTGAGAACCGCCTCGCGGTATCCGTTTCCCGCAAGCCTCTGCACTTCCTCCAGCACGTCCTTCGCTTCCCGGCTTCTGATTCGCCCTCTAGCATAGGGGATAATGCAGTAGGAGCAAAATTGATTACAGCCGTCCTGCACCTTGATAAACGCCCTTGTGTGCTCCGCCGTGCGGGATAATTCCATATTTTCATACTCGTTTGCGCGGCCGATATCGATAATCGTTTTCCCACAAAGCGTCTTATGGCAGGCTTTGTCTTCCCCGCTTTGCTCCTTTTCCCTAGCGGCCAAATATTCTTCAAGAATGGGAATTAAGTCTTTTTTTCTGTTATTTCCTATGGCAAGGTCAATGCTCATGTCCCTTAGCGCATCCTCTTTTCCCGTCTGGACATAGCATCCCACGGCCACCACCACCGCTTCCGGGTTCAGCTTTTTAGCGCGGTGGAGCATCTGGCGGCTCTTCCTGTCCGCAATATTGGTTACCGTGCAGGTGTTGATAATATAAATATCGGCTTTTTCACCGAACGGGACAATATTATAACCTTTTTCTTCCATAATTTGTTGCATATAGTCCATTTCATATCCGTTTACTTTACAGCCCAGATTATGAAATGACACACTTTTCATTTTGTTTCCCACTTTTTTTGTATCCTTTTAACATTGACTTTTCGGTTTTTAACGATTACTATAATGGCAGAAGGTATGAAAAATCAAGGAGGAAGAGTGAAAGATAAATCTTTCACTCAAAGAGTTTGTGTCTGCGCTGCATCCACAAACTCTGTTATGCGCAAAAAGCAGCGCAGAAATGAGGTAAACTATGAAAACAGTTCAGATTTCATTAAATTCAATCGACAAGGTAAAATCTTTCGTCAACGACATCACAAAGTTTGATTACGACTTTGATTTGGTATCGGGAAGATACGTAATCGACGCCAAATCTATCATGGGAATTTTTAGTCTGGATCTGTCAAAGGCAATCGACTTAAATATCCATGCGGAAGATAATCTCGATGAAGTCATGGAAGCGTTAAAACCTTACCTGATTTAACACCCGCCTTTTTGCAGGCCAATTCTACAGAACATAGCGAAGCTGGCTTTTTGAAGCCAGCTTTTTCTGTTGTGTGCAGAGGAGAAGCCGCAAAAGTGGCGCACGGGCCGCGCAGCGAGTGGGGTGAAAAACCTTCCCTACTCGATTGTCAGAATTCAACTTCAGTTCTCTCATCCCACCTTGCAATTATCACTTCGTCCGTATCCAGCGCCTTTTGCACAAGCTCCTCTATTTTTTCACTTAAATATTGTTCATGCCGCTTGATAATCTTTAAATTAGGCTTCGTCACCGGGTGCTTTGCCACAAAAATCGTGCAGCAGTCCTCGTATGGCAGTATGGAAGTCTCATAGGTGCCTATCCTTTCCGCCATCTCCACAATTTCCATCTTGTCAAACCCTATTAAGGGGCGGAACACCGGAAGGGTGCACACCTCGTTTGTCACGGCAAGGGACTGGACGGTCTGGGAGGCCACCTGTCCGATGCTCTCGCCCGTAATCAGGCCAAGGCAGTCGTTTTGTTTTGCAATCGCCTCCGCAATCCTCATCATATACCGCCGCATAATAATCGTAAGCTCCTCATGAGGACATTTTTCATAAATATATAGCTGAATATCCGTAAAGCTGACGACATGAAGGTACACCGGCCCCGCGTACCGCGACACCTGCTTCGCCAAATCGACTACCTTCTGCTTCGCCCACTCGCTGGTATAAGGCGGCGCATGAAAGTAAACCGCGTCAATTTTTACGCCCCTCTTGGCAATCATGTATCCCGCTACCGGAGAATCAATCCCTCCCGATAAAAGAAGCATGGACTTTCCGTTGCTTCCCACCGGCATCCCTCCCGGCCCCGGTATTTCAATAGAATAAATATAAATCTTTTCCCGAATTTCCACATGAAGCATCACCTGCGGGCTGTGCACATCCACTTTCATTTCAGGAAAGGCCTCAAGCAGCACGCTCCCTAACTCCGTGCTCACCTCCATAGAATTCATGGGATAATTTTTCCTTGCCCGCCTTGTCATAACCTTAAAGGTAATATGCTTGTCCTCATACACCCTGTCCATGTATTCCGTTACCTTTTTTCCAAGCTTTTCAAAGCCCTCGTCCTCCACGCTGGTAACGGGGCAGATGCTGGAAATGCCGAAAACCGTCTTTAAATTATCCACCGTCTCGTCATAGTCAAACTCCGAGAGCCCATGGATATAAATTCGTCCGTCTGTGCGGGTAACCTTAAATTCGCCCTCGCATCGCTTTAATACATATTTTATCTGATGAACCAGCGCCTCCTCAAACAGATATCTATTTTTGCCCTTTACGCCGATTTCCGCATATTTGATTAAAAATGTCGTAAACATTCCCGTTCCTTTTCTTTCCATTTCACAGACAGCCGCCAAAAGCGGCAAAACAAGACTATCTCTGCCCGCCCTGCCGCCTAGGTGGCAGCCGCCGTTCCTAGCGTCTGGTATATTTCCTAAGCATGGGAATTATATCATACATTGTCTGCAAAGTATAGTTAATTTCCTCCATGGTGGTAAAGACGGAAAAGCTAAACCGTATGGTGGAGCCCAAAAGCTCCTGCGAAACTCCCATAGCGCGCAGGGTTGCGGAGGGCTGGGGCTTGCGCGCGGAGCAGGCGCTTCCCGCAGAGACATAAATGTCCTTATCCTCCAAGGCATGAAGCAAAACCTCGCTGCGGACTCCCCTTATGGAAACGCTCACCACATGGGGGGCTCCCGTCTCGTCGGGGTGGCCGTTCACCACAACGTTATCGATTCTCCGAACGCCCTCCACAAAGGCTCTTTTCAGGCTATAGAGCTTTTCAACCTCCTTGTCCAGCCGGGCGTAAACTATCTCCACCGCCTTTGCCAAACCGGCAATCGCAGGGACATTCTCCGTGCCCGAACGGATGCCGCTCTGCTGCCCGCCGCCAAAAAGAATGGGCCTGATTTTTGCCCTTTCGTCCACATACAAAAATCCGCTCCCCTTAGGGCCGTGAATTTTATGGCCGCTGGCCGCCAATAAATCTATTTTCATTTTTTTAGGGTGGATTCTAAATTTTCCATAGCCCTGCACCGCGTCAACATGAAATAAAATCTGCGGATTAATGCTCTTTATAAGGGCCCCGGCCTCCGCTATGGGCTGCAGCGACCCTACCTCATTGTTTGTATGCATAATGGAAACTAAAATCGTTTCCCCCGTGATGGCCCGATGCAAATCCTCAAGCCGGATACAGCCCTTCCCGTCCACCGGCAGGTAAGTCACCCGAAAGCCCTCTTCCTCCAAATGCTTCATTGTTTGGAGCACCGCCGGGTGCTCAATCTGCGTGGTAATCAAATGCCGGCCGCTCCGGCAGTTTGCGTAAGCGCCGCCCCGCAGGGCAAGATTATCCGCTTCCGTTCCTCCTGACGTAAAAAATATTTCTTTTTCGCTTACTTTTAAATTTCTGGCAATGACATCCTTTGCATAACGGATATATTTCTCTGCCTGAACGCCCTTTCTATGGAGACTTGAGGGATTTCCGTAGTCTTCACACATAATCTGGGTCATCAGAGCAGCTACCTCGTCAAAGCTTCTGGTGGTTGCCGAATTATCTAAATATACCTCCATAATTCTCCTCATTTCCGCACAGTTTTCGTGCTTAATGGCCTTTCTGAACAGAGTATTCGTTCTTATCCTATAGTCAGCGGCATCAAAAATTTCCTTTTCAGGTCTGCAAAAGCTTCCATATATGGCTTGCAGGAACTGGAAAGAGAAATTTGTTATGCCGCTTGCTATCGCTTACTATTACTATATGACTATTGCTCCAAATGGTACATTATTATAGAAAGCACTGTCATTCCCGCCGTCTCTGTCCGCAAAATACGCCGCCCCAAGGTAATCGGCTCCGCGCCTGCCTCCATCGCCTGCGCAACCTCCTCCTCCTCAAAGCCGCCCTCCGGCCCGATAAACACAGCTGCATCGTCCCCCGGCTTAATACCACTTATAATCTCTCTGGTTCTTTCCATAGTTCCGCCCGCTTCTCCTGCCAGCTCGTAGGGTATCAGCTTTACTTTTATCTTGCTGCTATAACATAGCGCCTCCTGAAAGTCCATCACATTCTGTACTTTAGGGATAATCCCCCGCCTGCTCTGCTTTGCCGCCGCCTCGGCAATGCCCTGCCATCTTGCGCTTTTGGCCGCCGCTTTCTTCCCGTCTAACTTTACCACCGACCGCCTGCAGGCCACCGGTATCACTTCATATGCCCCAAGCTCCACCGCTTTTTGAATAATCAGCTCCATCTTGTCAGCCTTGGGGAGCCCCTGAAAAAGATAAATCCTTGAAGGCAGCTCCAAGCCGTCCTCCTTGATAAAGCGCAGTCTGCAGATAACCTCCTCCTCCGTTATCTCCTCAATGCCACAGCGGTATTCCCTTCCGTCCTCCCCGTTGCTTATAGAAATTTCTTCCCCCGGCTTCATTCGCAGGACATTTTTAATATGATTGACGTCTTTGCCTCTAATCACAACTCTTTTTCCTTGAATCTGATACGGCTCCACAAAAAATTGATGCATATTTTAATTCGACCTTTTCTTCCAAATTAACGGCAGTCGGAAAATAGCCGCCCCGCGTCCTTAACCTGCCTTGCCCCATCGTCCATGGCTGTCCTCAAATATTCGCGGGCTCCTAGTCTGCCCTTTTACCGCCGCCAAAAAATCAGTTCTTCCGGGCGACCACTCCTACCCATTCTCCCTGATAATTCACCTCAAGCACTTCAAGGCCCGCTTTCCTTACAGCTTCCACTACCAACTTCTCCTTATCGTCAATAATGCCCGACGTAATGTAAATACCGCCTTTTTTTAACTGGCGCACAATCACAGGCGTTAGTTCCTCAAGAACCTCCGCCAAAATATTCGCCGCCACGATATCGTAACACCCATAGCCAACTTCATCCTGAACAGCCTTATCCGTAATAATATTTCCAATAATCAGGCGAAACGCCTCGTCGGCAATTCCATTCGCCTCTTTATTTTCCTTAACGGCTTCTATGGCGCAGGGGTCAAGGTCCGTCCCCACCGCCTTTTTCGCCCCAAACATGATGGAAAGAATCGCCAGAATTCCGCTTCCGGTACCCACGTCTAAAAGTACTGTTTCCTCCGTGACAAATTTTCGCAGCGCCCTAATGCAAAGCTGGGTGGTATCGTGCATCCCCGTCCCGAAAGCGGTTCCAGGGTCAATGTGCAGCACCATTTTGTCCCCCGCCGCGGCCTCCTCCCATGAAGGAACCACCAGCACGTCGTCTATCGCAAACTGGTGAAAATACTGCTTCCAATTGTTTATCCAGTCAATGTCCTCGGTTTCCTCCATTATCACGGCGCCTTCACCGATATCCATAAAGCTACGCAAAGCTTCCAGCTCCACCTTCACTTTCTCTAAGATTTCCTCCGCCACAATCTCCTCCCCGTTTAGGAGAAGCGGCGGATACTTGCTTCCCTGCGCTTTTTCGCTTCCTTCCTTCTCCTCCACAAAAAAGCTGAGATATGCAATTCCGTCGTCCTCAGGGCCGTCGGGAAGAATATCCACAAACATCTGCTCTTTTTCCAATGCGGTCAAAGGTACCTTGTCCTCTATCTGCGCTCCCTCAAGGCCAATATCATAGAGCGTGCTGATAATGATATCCTCAGCATCGGCGAGGGTTTTTATCTTAAATTTTAACCATTTCATAGTGGAAGTCCTTTCGTGGCTGTGTAATGTTGCTTCTTAATATCTATACACTATATACCAAACATCTTTCTGACGTTGTCCACATCCTCCGGCGAGCAGCCCAGCTTCTCCGAAATTTGACTGTTTGACACGTCGGGATTTTCCCGCAGTTCGCGGAATATAATGGAGGACAGCAACATTCCTTCCTGCTTTCCCTCTCGCCTTCCCTCTCGCCTTCCTTCCCGTCTTCCTTCTTGCTTTCCTTCCTGTTTTCCTATCTGCCTTGCCTCCTGCTGCTTTACCTGTATGTCTCTTTCATAACTGTACTCGGCTATCAACATATTTCTCACCTCGCTGCCTTTTCTTTTTAAATAATCTTCTAATATTCCATTTTTAATACACTCGTCAATTGCCTTTTTGATGGCGTCGCCCTCGCCAGCATATTTCCTGACCGTATCAATAAACAAGCTGTATTCCCGCAACACCTTGCATTTCCCTAAAATTTCGTGAGCCTTATCCGCATTGATATTGATAACTTCCACCTTCAATTCCATGTAAGCTTTGCCTGATTGCTCTATAAAGGCATCCGATAGGCGCAGTTCCTTTTGGACGGGGAAATTTTTCTTTCCATTATAAAGGGTATAAAATTCCGGCGTTGGTATTTTCACCAATTCGGTCTTATACCGTGCATCCTCGTCTACCAACTGTTCATAAGCCCTCCCAGCGTATAAAAGGCACCTGAGCGGCATGTTAGGATTCACCGTGCTTTGATGCTCCCCAAAGACAATCACTTTTCCATTGATTTCAAAAGAAATATCATTCTTAAAATTCTTATATAAAACGTCGTCTATTTTTACCTTCCGAATAAGCCCTTCATCCTGAAAAGACGTATTGTGAAGCGCATTATATAAACTCAACAAATTTTTCTTCGATGTCTCGTCGCTGTAAAATAAGTCTACAAAAACGCTGTCCTTATATTCTCTATTTTCTTTTTCCACCGCCGCAAACACCTCCTTTTTATCGTCAATTCTTTCTTGCGCATCCGAATAACACGCTATAATATATAGATATACTATCACAGAAACAATTTTACTTCTATAAAAATTTAAACCGCCCTATAAACAGTATCTTCTTTTCACCGAGAAAGGACCGCACAAAAATGATACAAGATATTTACCCGAAAATTTACCGCAACGAATACCGCGATATAACTCCTTCTGAAAAGGATTTTATTTTAGTTTTCCATAAAAATACCGTATTGATACGTTTTCAGGATAGCAAGCTCAGATACCCGACCTTGAAAGAATTGCGGGAATACTCGCTTACCTACCACTATCTATTTTCCATCGACGAATACCGATACTTCCTCGCCGCTCCTTCCGCACAGCAATACAATGCGGGCAATTCTGATGCAGCCGGTCATTCCCCAACTGTGACCCTTCCCGGTTATTCCTATGAAAATGTGCGCGTTTTCCGCACGGCAATGTCAAGGCACACCGCTTTTGCGGGCATTACCGCGCACCACCTTTTCGGCTGGTATGAGGCCAACTCCTTCTGCGGGCGGTGCGGACACCAAATGAAGCCCGACCATAAGGAAAGGATGCTTTTCTGCCCCCTATGTCACAATACAGTTTATCCGAGAATTTCTCCCGCCGTCATTGTGGGCGTTCTAAACGGCGATAAGATTCTTATGAGCAAATATGCGGGCCGTCCTTACACAAATTACGCCCTGATTGCCGGATTTACGGAAATTGGGGAAAACGCCGAGCAGACCGTGGCCAGAGAAGTCATGGAGGAAGTTGGTTTGAAGGTGAAAAATATCCGCTACTATAAAAGCCAGCCGTGGGCCTTTTCCGGCAGCCTCCTGATGGGATTTTTCTGCGACCTTGACGGCGACGACAAAATCACATTAGATAAAAACGAATTGGCGGAGGCCGGATGGTTTGGCCGCAATGAGATAGACCTTGCGGACGACAACGTAAGCCTCACCCGCGAAATGATTATGAAGTTTAAGGCAGGCGGTATTTTTTAACACATAAATGCCGTTTTAATAAACCCTCTGTTTCCTGTGCTTATTGAAAAACTCTGTCAAACAAAAATCCATCGCAGTTGTATCAAAAAGAGCCCGGCAATATTCCGGGCTCTTATGGCAACATTCGTCCTTCAACGGCCTGCTGCTTCTTTTTACAATTCTTTTGCTTACAAATTTTTCTATTTACAGACTTTTTAGCCTGCAAATTTTCACAGTCTCTGCTGCCTCCAGCTTTTCACTTTTCGTTTTTTTTCTGTCGGCATGAGGATTTCCGTATCACCACCTGACCGGAGACGGCAATTTTTTCATAGGGCGCGTCTGGATGCCTTATTCTCCACCAGAAGCACTGTACCATCCGCTTCCCAAGCCATTTGGCATCCACGTTCACCGTGGTAAAAAAGGGCGACAGCATATCCTCCTCATCGTTGTCGAAGCCGGTAACGGCCACGTCCTCCGGCACCCGGACGCCTTTTTTGCGAAACGCCTGCGTTAAATACTTTGCAATGGAATCGTTGCCGCAGACTACCGCCTCTGGAAGTTCTTCATAGCTCTCGATTATTTTCTCAAAGGTTTCCGGAAAATAAAAAATACTGCTGTCAACGTCCGGCATTACAATGCTGGAATCGGGCTCGATTCCGGCTTCCGCCATCGCGTACAAATAGCCGCTGTAACGGTCGTTCATAGATTCATAGGAACTGCTGTTTTCATTTAAGAACCCAATCCGGGTCAAGCCCTGGCTTAAAAGATGCCGGGTCAGCTTCATCACGGCATGGAAGCTTTCCATCTTTACCACGTCGCCTAGCTGCTCCCCCTCCTCGCCCTTAAAGTTGTCCAACAGATAAATCTGAATTCCCATTTCCCTTATCTTTTTTAGGTAGCTCCGCTTCAGCAATTTTGTACAAAAAACCGCGTGAATACTCCCGTCAAGGCCAAGAGGAAGCTGAAGCTTCTGCTCCGCCTCGTCCGTCACCACCGCCACCTGCGTCTGACACTGGTTCTGGCAGGCTTCCTCGGATATCCCGCTGATAATCTTATCCCAATAAACGGCCATATCTGATTTGCGCAAAATCATAATGTGGTAAGTATTTCCCTGGTCGGCTTCCGCTTCTTCCGCCGCGGAAATTACTCCCGAATATCCTACCGCTCTGGCATACCGCAAAATCATTTCCCGCGTTTGCGGCGCCACCGTCTCATTGCCTTTCAGCGCCATAGATACCGTATTTCTGGAAAAACCCAGCTCTCTCGCCATGCTTTGAATTGTTACTTTTCTCATTTTAGATATTAAACCAATCTCCATATCCAAGGGCAATCAAATTGTCCCTGCTGATTTTTAAACTCTCAAACTGGTCTCTGCCGTAAGTGTCGTCCTGCTCAATTAAGAAATACTCGCTGCCGCCTGCCAGCCCAGCTTCAATACACTCTTTAATAGGAAGACTTCCCTCGCCAACCTCCGCAAACTGCACTACATTGTTGAAGGTATGCATAAAGTCCGCGCCCTCTGTCAGCTTCATCTCGGTAACGCGGTAGTCCTTCAAATGAAGCAGACGGATACGTCCGGCGTATTTCTTTATAAACTCAACGGGATTTTCTCCGCCTCTTTGAATCCAATGGATATCCAGCTCAAAGCCCATCTGCTTCGTGGTATCCTTGATGATGTCAAGCAGATACTCGCCGTCGTATTTCACAAACTCAAGATGGTGATTGTGGTAATATAAGTCGATGTCATGCTCTTTCAGCCTGAGGGCCATCTCGTCCGCGCGCTTTACAAAGTCAATAATCTTTTCCCTGCTTCCCATGCAGTTCATGGGCATCATTCCAATGCGCAGCATGTTGGTGTCCAAAGCCTTGCAGTCCGCGACGATTTTATCAAAGTCGCTCACCAGATACTCGCCCGCCATTCCGGGAGCCATGGGCTCCAAAGCCGCCGTGCAGGCCGCCACCTTGATGCCAAACTCGTCGCAGGCCTTCTTCATTCCCGACACGTTTTCAGGCGTCATGGGAATCTGGCTGATTTCCACACAGTGATACCCCAGCTCCGCGCAGGCCTTCAACGTCCCATAGGCCCCCAGCTCGCCAATCTTATTTTTAATTGTGCTCATTTGAATTCCAATAAGTCCTCTGTCCATTTTTTACTCCTTTTATTCAGTTTTGCAAACGCCCTTTGCACGCCGCAGCTCCCAGCCGCCCAACGCGCCTGTAAAATGTCTTCCTCCCCTGCAGGCGCGCCGTAGAGCATTTGCTGTTTTTTGTTTTATACTTCCACTTTTTTGCCTGTCCGGCCGGACTCCTGAATCGCGTCGATTAGGCGCATACTCATAACCGCATCCCTTACGTGCACATAATCCCGGCCGCCCGTCTCAATTTCCCTGTAAAACTTTGCAATCAGCTTTCCGTGGCTGGCGCCGTAATAAAACTTTGTGCCCGGCATCTTCTCGTCCTCCACAAGCCGCTCCCTATCTCCGTCCTGCCCGCAGCGATAAAGCACGTTGTCGATAATGGCAAACTCCGCTTTTTCCATTTGAACAGATATCTGCACGCTCTCGTTTTTATAATTTGCGTTCGTCGCCATAAACAGTCCCCGCGCGCCATTTTCATAGATAAGGTTTGCCGCTACCGTGTCCTCGACCTCGATGCCGTATTCCAATATCTGGGACACCGACGCTTTCACCTCGGCAATAGGGCCGCCGAGGAAATAAAGCAAATCCAGCGTGTGGACAGACTGATTAATCATACAGCCGCCCCCTGCGGTCTCCCATTTTCCCCTCCATGGCTTTACGTCATAATAGGATTTTTCTCTGGCCCAAGGGACGATTCCTCTCGTCCCTGTGACCTGACCGTACTCGCCGCCTGAAATAATCTCCTTTAGCATTTCCACAGATTCGTTGAAGCGGTTTTGGAGGCAAACGCCTATGTAAAGCTTCGGATGGGACGCCTCAAAGGCGGCAAACTGCTCCGCCTCCTTTCTGTTCATCGCCACGGGCTTTTCGCAAAACACATGGACGCCCATTTCCGCCGCTTCACATGATACCGGAACATGCAGATAATGAGGCAGGCATATATGCACTGCATCCGGCTGTTCCTTTTTTATCATTTCTTTAAAATCCGTGTAAAAAGGAACCTTCTCCGGTGCGCGCTCCCTTGCCGCCTCGTCGATGTCGCAGACTGCCGCCAAGGTAATCTCCGGGTTTTTCTCAATCGCCCCGATATGAATTCCTGAAATATCTCCCAGACCGATAATTGCCGCTCGTTTCATTTTTTCCTCAATTCTTTCCTAACGGGTAGGAAATTTCCCTTCCTCTGCAATCTTTTTATTTAACTCCGCCAAATACAAATCCTCGTCCACCGGATTGTCTACCTCTTTGCCAAGCCATGAGGATAACAGAATCGCATTCGCCAAATTTACGCCGTTGATTCCGTCGGAGCCGGGAGCAAGAAGCTCTTCTCCCTTTAAAATATGCAGGGCAAAGTTCTCCATCACCGTAACGTGCTGCAGGCCCCAGCCGTCCGTATTTTCAAACTCTTCTATTGTGTACAGCTCGTTTGCCCCCGCGGAATTTCCGCTGGTCAGTCTTGACAGCTCGCCCATGCTCAGGGAAGCGTTGAGCTCATCCTCGTCCTTCTTGAGACGGTAAACGGTTGCCTTTGCGCTGCCGTCAACCACAATCTTGCCGCCCTTCAAATCAATTTCCAGACGGTCCGTGCCAATGGGGTCATGGGTACACGTGACAAAGCTTCCCGTTGCGCCGTTGGGATACTCCGTGACAACCGTTACGTCGTTTTCCACAACAATATCCCTGTGGCAGCCGTACAGACACTTTGCGTATACCTTGCTGGGCACGCCGCAAATCCACTGCCAGAGGTCTAGCTGATGAGGGGCCTGATTTACAAGGACGCCGCCGCCCTCTCCGCCCCATGTGGCGCGCCACTCGCTCTGCTTATAATAGCTGTCCGGACGCCACCAAGAATTGATAATCCAGCTTGTGCGGCGGAGCTCGCCCAATTCGCCGGAAGCAACAATTTCTTTTATTTTCTGATAAAGCTTGTTGGTGCGCTGATTAAACATAATGCCAAAAGCAACGTCGGGATGGGCGGCCGCACACTCGTTCATTTCCTGAACCGCCTTTGCGTACACGCCCGCAGGCTTTTCCACAAGAACGTTCATTCCATGCTCTAAACAGTAAATGGCAATTTCCGTGTGAAGATAATGGGGAACCGTCGTGATAACTGCGTCCACATTGCCGGAATTCACCATATCCTTCCAATCCGTGTAGAAGGGATACTCAGGATATTTTTCCCTGCACATTGCCTCCTTTTCCGGGTCAATATCGCACAGCGCGCCTAACGCACAGTGAGGGGGACATTCAGGCGCGGGCATACCCGACATCCCTCCCCTGCCTGTAAGAAATCCTGCATACGCGCCGCCCTGTGCGCCGATACCAATTAAGCCAAAACGTACTTTTTCCATGTTGAAATTCTCCTTTTCTTTATTGATAAGCTACCTTTAATTCGTCCAAAATTTCACACAAAGCGCGGTACTGCATCTCATATCCCTCCGCCCCGTCCTTTGCCTTGTTTTCCTTGATGACGTTTTCCGCCGCTGTCGTCTCCAGCGAAACCAGCGTATCGAACAACACTAAATGGGGTTCCAATGTCAAAAAGCCCTCGTAGCCTTCCTTAAATATAGCGCGCTCAAGCAACTCCTTGATTTTGCCTTCCCCTGTTCCGCAGACCACATTTTCCTTGTCCGTGGACACGGCGTCCTTAATATGAATGTACTCAATATAGGGCTGCAGCATATCCCAGCACTTAGCGGTGTCCTCCCCGCACTGGACAAAGTTTGCAAAGTCAAAGGCCGTTCGAAAATGCCCGTCCTTTAAAGCGTCAAGAATTGCCTTGCACCTTGCTCCCGTATCGCCGTATATATCCTTCTCATTTTCATGAAGCAAAACGATATCGTGGGCCTTGGCAATCTCCAAAAACTGCCCCAGCTTACGGATAACTGCCTCGCGGTAGTTCTCCGGGTCTTTCCCCTCCGGCATAAAAAAGCTAAACACCCGTATGTACCTGCAGTCCAGCAGCTTACAAATTTTGCAAAGCTCCTCAAGCTGCTCCTTTTGTTTCTGGAAACCCTCCTCATCCTCCACTCCAACCTTGCCAATCGGAGAACCGAGAGAGGAAACCTTTACCTGATACTCCGACAGCTTTGGCAGGAGTTTTTCTTTCACCTCTTCAACTGTGTAATCGGCAACCCCCTTTCCGTCCGCGGCCCTCAGCGAAATGTGGTGCATCCCCAGCCTCGTGACTGTCTCCAGCTGCTCAATGAACCCAGCGCTGATTTCATCGGCAAAACCGGAAATTTTAATTTTTGCCTCCATTTTACCTTCCCTTCCGCCGCACATGCGGCATTTTTGTCCCCATTTTTATGCGCTTTACATGCATAATAAAATATTATACTATAATACCAGAGAAAAAACAGGTATAATATTTGCTTTTTGTAGCAAAAAGAGTTTTACGTTGCTTTTTCTCCATAGCGAATCATCGCCTCCCCTGCGCCTATTAATATAAATATAATTGGCGTGCATATAACCTGTTGATAACAGAAAAAATTGTGCGCCATATAGCAGATAACGGAAAGCGCTATTGCTGTCAGCTCCGGCAATTCCCGTGATTTTCTAAAAAATCGGCAAATCGCAGAAATAAAAATGCCCAAATACGCAGCCGCACCCACAATTCCCAAATTAACCAGCATATTCAGCCACTCATTATGCGCGCAGGCAAACTGCGCCAGCCGCTCTTTTTGTTCCTCCTCATAAAAGAATTCTTGAACAAACAGAGAAAAGCCGTCAGGTCCGCAGCCAAAAAGCTTCCGCGCAGCATCTCCCTTTACAAACGCGCCAATCGCTGCTCTCCACGCAAAACCTCTGGTATTTCCCCACTCGTCGTTAAATACAAGGTAATTACTATTACTCCGCAGCTCTTCAGGAAGCCTGCCCATTGTATTTAAGTAAATATAAACTATCAAAACCAAAACGCACGCCAATGCAAAAGCTAACAGCAATACCCGAACCGCTTTAAATCGTGAAATATCCATCCGACTTTCTTTTTCTATTCTCCTAAAACCTAAATAAACCGCCAAAACAATTATTAAAATCATCCAAGTTATTCTACTTTGAGAACAAAATGTAGAAAAGGAATCCAATTGAACGGCTTTTTCCTCAAAAAGCCGTTGACAAATCCCTACAAATGCAAAGCAGCCAAAGCACATAATCACAACTTCAAGAAAACGCCTGAATTTCTTGTTGGATTCCATTGAAATCCAAAACAAAGCCAGCATCAAAACAATGAGCGCCGCAAACATACTGTCAGAATTCTGCGTCACAATTGTCATAAAACCCGCAGCCGTAAAAATGCCGCCCAAAGCACGGACATACTGATTATCATAAAACCAAAAAGCAAACAACCCCAGCGGAAATAAAATCGCCACATAGCTTGAATACCATGTCGTCTGTCCAATTGTCGATAAAAACTTGATTATATGCTGCTCGTCTAACCCCCTATACAGCTTAAGAGGGTCAATTCCAAACCGCATCAACACGGCAAGCAAAAATACCAAAAAAGCCGCTGTAAGATAGCATACAATCGCAGAATTGTCCCATTTCCAACAGCGCGATACAAAACAGTAAATCATTACAAAGCAGGCTTGGGCAATCAACCCCATATACCACCCGCCATACCCCCATATGACACGCTCCTTATAAGGCGAAAACAATACGGATACCAACACGGCGGCAAAATATGCAAGCACAAAATAATCTGTGACAGAAAGACGAACCTGCCATTTAGCGTTTTCCAATTTACATTTTTGAAGCTTTTCTATTAAATAAAATAAGGAAATTGCTATTAATAATACCCCCGCCCCGCACGTTAAAAATAAAAAGAACCGCCATTTAGCGTCTCCTATATTAAAATATTTATCCTGATAATAAAATGGATAAAATGCTAACATCAAAAACACATATATAGCCGTAATTTCCTGCAATAGCTGGCAACATATTTCGCCTATTTCTTTTTTCTTTGCGAGCTTTCTCATATTTTTCCCTCATTTCTGCGCTGCATCCACAAACTCCCCCCGTGAAAGATTTATCCTTCACTCTTCCTCCTGTCAAGCAAAATTATGTTAAAAAAACGGGCTACCACATTATGGCCGCCCGTTTTTTCCCACACCCGGTATTAAAGTGTCAATGCCTTGTAAATTACGTACTTATTACTGTACTGCAACAAATGCCAATGTTCCTAAAGACGTCATGTCTACTACAACATGGTCGGCTCTTACCTCTGCTACATTGAGGCTAACCCACTGCTTGTCAATATACTGATATACCTGAATATTCTGCTCTGCTGTAACGCCGGGCATATAGAAGTTTACAGTTGCTGTCTCAAATACTGCCGTTGTCGTGGGGTTTACAACATTCAGCACTGTGCCGCCTACAGCAGCTGCCTGCGCTTTTGCAAGGTCAACATAGCCAAGCGCCGGCTTCTGAATTGCGAAATTAACATTGCTGGTCTTACCATCCAAAACTACTCCGCCGCCCTGTCCAACAGGTGTAACCTCATCAAGTCCTGCAACTTCCATAACGGAATTGCTGAAATATTCCTCGATGCTCTTTCCTTCTTCTGCCGCTGCGCACCATGCTGTGTAAGGAACGCCTGTAGCTGCTACCTCACGCGCAAATGCACCTGCAGCCTGTCCTTCCGGCGTTCCCCATTCTGCAGGTGTAGAGCTTTCTGTTTTCTCTACCTTATTTCCAGATACTGATGAATCCGAACTTGGAGCTGCTGATGCTATAATGCATACAGAGAACGCCATAACTCCGGCCGCTAACAATGCTATAAATCTTTTCATTTTCATTGTCAAAATTCCTCCTGTGGTTTCATAAATTTCCAAGTGTGACGGTATTGACACTTTTAGCGAGAATACTCCTTTGTATTCTCTAATATTATATTCCTATCAAATTTATTCTGCAAGAATATTCCAAAAAATTTTCATGATTTTTACTGAACCCATATTTTTCTTAAAACACAAACAATCCGAACCTATTCCTTCAAAAAATAGATTCGGATTGCTTTACTGTTATTTATTTTCTATTCCATTTACATAAACTTTTTGAAAAAATTACATTCCTCGTCATTGCACAGCTTAGCGTCCTCAGACTTGATATTTAAATGGAACACATGGGGCAGAATCTTATCCTTATCACCGTAAAAACGGAAGATAAAGGGTACTTTCGCCTGAATAAACTGCGCGGCCAAAGGGCCTGCCTGCGTCTGAAGAAAATCTCCCGTGCCAGTCATAAAAAAGGTGGGAGGATAATCCGGCGTAATATGCGCCGTCACATCAATCAGCCGCAATTCCCTCTCCGTGCCGTGCTCCGGTAAAAAATCCGTCATCAGCGCCACCGTCTGATCCGACGTGTCGCCAACCAGACTGTACGCCCCGCAATTCAGCGCAATCGCCGTGGGTTTGAAGCCTTTGGGCGTATCAAAGTCGTAGAACGCCGCATAGGCCGGATTGGTGCAGATAGCGGAATACAGACCCAAATTATGGGCCCCCGCCGAGTCGCCCACGGCAAAAACATGCTCTGTATCAAATCCATACTCCTTGCTGTGATCCAAAATCCATGTGAAAACGCTGTTTGTATCCTCTAAAGATGCGGGATACTTATTTTCCGGGGCTAACCGGTAAGTGAAATTCACCACCGCAAATCCCCGCTGCGCCAAATTCATACAGTAAAATTGATACCGCTCCTTATTGCCGTAAACCCAGCCGCCGCCGTGAACGCTGACGATTACCGGCAGCTTTTTGCCTTCCTCGGTTTTAAGACGGTACACGTCCAGAGACTGCTGTTTCGGATCCGGCCCGTAAGCAATGTCATCATAACGGATAATATCCTCCGGGGTGGTAAGCCCGGCGTCGCGGATATCGTCGCCCATGGTGAACGTGGTACGGATAAAAGTACTGATTTTAGACATTAAAAATCACTCCTTTCTCAAAGCTGCCGATGATTATTTAGCATGTTTCGCTTCCAAATCGGCCTGAATCTGCTTAATATATTTGTCAATATTCATAAGGATTACCAGTACAAGACAAATCGCGGAAATAATTGCCCCCAGATAACCAAACTCAAATCTAATCGCGCTGACTGCGGAGGCAGGCTGCAGTTCCGGCGCAGTACCCTCCAGATAACCGCCAATCGCCAAAATACCTGTTCCCACAGCGGAACCAAGGCCGATACCTACCTTCATTCCAAAAGACGTACAGGAGTTGATGAGCCCTTCCGACCGGATACCGGTTTTCCACTCGCCATAATCCACTACATCGGCAGTCATGGCAAAAATACCGGACATAATAGGTCCCATACCAAAGCCGCGGATAGCAATACCAATAATGATTAACGTCATATTCGTACCTGCCAAACCTACCACACAGCAGCCCACAATCATCGTCACACAGCCCGCCATCATAAGCTTGCGCTTACCAAATTTCTGAACCAAAGCAGGGTTGATGAAGTTGGCAATCATTGCCGGAATCGTCTGCGCGGAGGAGCAAAGTCCAATATAATTGGGATTCCCCAATACAACATTGCAGAAATAAGCGGAGGACATCCCGCTGGCTACTACGAATATGTAAAGGAACAAAAACATAAGAGCTTGAAGATAAAAATACCTGTTTTTAAGAACGCTGGGCAAAGCCACATTTAACGGAACGGTTTCCAGCTTCACTTCTCCGCTGCTTGCATCCTCCCCGATATGCTCCTTGCAGAACAGGAAACAAACTAGCAGCATTACCATCTCCGCAATACCGAAAACTATCGCAGTCGCGGCCCAGCCCATAGCTCCTACCAAGGGCATGGTAATGGCGTTAATGATAAGCGTGGTAATCTGCGTCATTACAAAACGGATAGACGCCGTACCGGCGCGGTCCTGCACGTTCAGCGTCATGCGGGAAAGCAAAGCGTTGTAAGGCAGGTTATTAGCGGTGTATACCAGACAGTTCATAAAAATATAGGAGACATAAGCATACGCCAGTTTTCCTCCGGCGTTAAAACCGGAAGGTACAGTAAACAACAAAATAAGACCAATACACATAAACGGTGCGGACCAGAGAACCCACGGCCTTGCTTTGCCATACTTGCTTTTGGTCTTATCCACGATGGCTCCCATAACGAGATCGGTTACGCCATCCAGAACACGGGCAAGCAGCATCATCGTACCTACTGCCGCCGCCGCGATACCTACGGTATCAGTGTAAAACGCGGTTAGAAAAGTTCCGGCCATTGCCACATACACATTGGCCGCACAGTCGCCTAAACCATAGGCTACTTTTTCACCTAATTGCAAACGGTGATCTTTTGTTGCAGTTGTCATAGTTTTTCTCCTTCTTTTATTTTTTTGCGGTTTTAAAGCCGCTTGTTAGCTATATTATAGAAAAAAAGGAGAAACTTTGCTTTTCACTTTTTATCAAAAAATTACGTCATATTGTCTTTTTACGCCATTTTACCGCACTGTAGTCTTTCTATATTGCAAAGGGGTGACGCCATAGACCCGCTTAAACGCATTAATAAAACCCCTGTCGTCTCCAAATCCATTATTCCGGGCAATGTCGCTGATTCGGCGGTCCGTGTACAGCAGTTCTTTCCTTGCCTGACTGGCGCGGTAGCTGGTAAGATGCTCGGTAAAAGTCTCGCCGGTACACTTTTTAAAGTACCTCGCAAAGTACTGCGGATTAAAGCAGAATTCTTTTGCCACATCGGCCTGCGCCAAAGGTTCATGGTAATGCACTTCCACATACTGCAGAATTTCTTTCAATATCTGCACCTGCTCCCGTCTCCGAAGGCTGCCAGCGTCAGTGCGCCTGACCGCGCCTTCCTGATAGAGATAATATAGCAACTGAAGCAGAAGCCCCCGCATATATAGATGCCGGTATTCGGAATGTTCCGGCTGCGCGGCGTATTCAAAAAAACACAGCATAATATCTCGAACCTCCTGCCGTGCATGGGGTTGTCCATTGGTAAACCAAAAATTTTGATACTCTGGAAAATTTTCTTCCAAAAAGCGGTTGTGAATTAGGAGGACTACTGCCCCCGCCTCTCCCTCGCGTATAGTGTCATCATCCAGAATTTCAATCCGGTGAACACTCTCGCAGTTAGTCACCAATAACCTTCCCGGCTCTGTGAGAAAAATTTCCCCGTCGATGTAGTGCCGGCTGCGGCCTTTAAATACATATAGCAGCTCCAATTCCTCATGCCAATGGCTATTTTTAACATATATTTCCTCGCGGCTCATGGAACTGACGTTGCCAACGACAAACGGCTCATTGTGCTGATACTGAATAATTTGATGCCTAACCAGCGGTTCCCGCATGATACCCCTCTTTTCCTGCCAGCTTATGTGGCAAAAACGGCTGCTGTATAAAGTTTAGTTATATATTAATTATTTTTATTCGCAGTGCACGCTCGAAAAACCTGCGGTTTTCTTATTCGCAGTGCGTCGCTCGAAAAACCTGCGGTTTTCCTCGCTCGCGGGCTTCGCCCTATATATCCACC
>JAMPGS010000129.1 GCA_023663815.1 Clostridium sp. | reverse complement strand
AGGAAGAGTGAAAGATAAATCTTTCACGGGGGGGAGTTTGTGTCTGCGCTGCATCCACAAACTCCGTTATGCACAAAAAGCAGCGCAGAAATGAGGGAAAAAATATGTATTTACTATCAATTTTATGCGTTATTATTATGACGGGATTTATGGGTATTATGGTGGGAGGGGTCGCATCCCTTGTAAATTTGTTCGATGTGATATCGCTGCTCTTGCTGCTCTTGCTTACCATTCCGATTTTGGTTTCGGGAGGGCTGCTTAAGGACTTTAACAATGCGTTCCGTCTGGGCATGGGAAAAAGGGCTGCGTCGAGTTTAATCGAGCTGAAACGGGCGCAGGAAGCGGTAAGCCTTGCTATTAAGGTGTTTTTGGCGTCGGCGGGCTTTATTTTTGCGGTATCGGGAGCCTTGATATTGTTTACAGTCGATGATCCCGCCGCCCTTGGTCCCAACATCGCCGTCGATTTAATTGTTTTGGTGTACAGTTTTGCGGTGGTTTTAGTTTTGCTGCCGCTGCAGTCCAGACTGAACGTCAAGATTCAGGAATTTGTCAGCGAAAAGGAATAAGGGATTCTTATGAAAAAGGTGGTAAAGAGTTTTGCGGCGGTCATTTTTTATCTGCTGATGCTTTGCTTTCTTTTAAAGACCGAGGCGGTTTTGTTGTTCAGTCCCAAGCATATGGGAATGTTTTTAGCGGGCTGCGTCATTTTGTGCCTTCCCTGCCTTGAAAAGAATTTGAAATGGGCGGACATACGGGGAATTTTTCGGAAAAATGTGATTATGGCCGGGTATCTGGAAGCGTTTATGCTGCTTTTCGTGAGCTTAAACAGGGAAGGGCTCCAGCGTGAGGAGATTGTGCGGGAAGTGACGCTGGCCCTTCGGCCGCTGTTTTACGGGTTTGTCTGCTATATGATTCTAAAGGACGGGGAGGATGCCAAAGATCCGCCGCCCGCCGCCGAGGGAGAATTGGATTTTTTTGAAGAGAAACCAGATTCTTTTGAAAAGAAACCAGCTTCCACAGAGAAAGAAAAACCAGAGTACGACTTTTCCCTCTTAACAAGGCAGGAAAAGCTGGTGGCGGAGCTGATAGGGCGGGGACTTACCAACCGGGAAATTGGGGAGGAGCTGTGCATATCGGAGGCAACCGTAAAAAAGCATGTGTCCAATATTTTTGAAAAGCTTTCTATTAACAGTCGCAAGGAATTACGGGGGAAGTAAAAGATAAAGTATTTTGCTCTTCTTTCATTTGTGTGCTAGAATAGAGTTATGGACTAAATGAAAATATTGGCAGGGTGCAAACATGAGCAGGGAAAAGGAAGCGGTTCAAAAAACAAAATACAAAAAAGAAAATGTATACGCGGCGATTTCCATGGCGTGGCCGGCGATTGTGGAGTCTTTTTTTGTGGCTTTTGCCGGGCTTGTGGATTCGCTTATGGTGAGCTCTTTAGGCTCCTATGCGGTGGCGGCGGTGGGGCTTACCACACAGCCTAAATTTGTGGGCATGTCCGTTTTTTTCGCGGTCAACGTGTCCATTTCCGCTTTGGTCGCCAGACGGCGAGGGGAAAACAAGCGGGAGGACGCCAATAGGATTTCCTACACGGCGTTGGTGTTTATTGTGATAGCGGCGATTGTCTTAAGTATTCTTTTAGTAATATTTGCGGGGCCGATTATCAGGCTTTGCGGCTCCACCGCGGATACCCACGAAAGCGCGGTTATTTATTTTCAAATTATCATGGGAGGCATGATATTTAACGGGATTCAAATGGGAATTAACTCCGCCCAGAGAGGGGCCGGAAATACGAAAATTACCATGCGCACCAATATCACCTCCAACACCATTAACATTATTGCAAATTACCTGCTGATTAACGGGCATTTTGGCTTCCCGGCGTTGGGAATCAGGGGAGCGGCCCTTGCAACCGTGTTTGGGACGGTGGTTGCAAGTATTATGAGCGTGCTTTCTATTTTAAATAAGGATACGTTTATCAGTATTCCCTATATTGTTCAAAATAAAATCAAACCGGCCTTTAACTCTTTTGTGAATCTGGTGCGGGTGGGATACAGCGTATTTTTTGAGCAGATTTTAATGAGGGTCGGCTTTATGCTGACCGCGGTGATGGCGGCCAATCAAGGGACGGACGCCATGGCCGCCCACCAGGTGGGCATGAATATTATGGGGCTTT
Organism: Clostridium sp.; assembly: GCA_023663815.1. Classification (GTDB taxonomy): domain Bacteria; phylum Bacillota; class Clostridia; order Lachnospirales; family Lachnospiraceae; genus Suilimivivens. The sequence continues at coordinate 7,409 of JAMPGS010000129.1, read as the reverse complement.
CCTTCTCCTTTGGGGACGGGCTTCAAGCGGCGGCGGTAGCTTTAATCGGCCGGAGCCTTGGGGCGGGAGACAAGGAGCTGGCAAAGGAATTCGGGCGGATATGCAGAATGATGGGCGGCGTGATTGCGGTCTGTCTTTCTGTGATTTACTTTTTCGGCGCAAGGCCGCTGTTCGGCCTCTTTTTTGAGGAAGAACATATCGTTGCAATCGGCGTCAATATTATGATGGTGATTATTTTTGTGGTGGTGTTCCAAATCAGTCAAGTAATTTATATGGGCTGTCTGCGGGGGGCGGGCGATACTTTTTACACGGCGGCGGCCTCCACCATCAGCGTCACGATTATCCGCACGGCGGGGTCTTATCTGGGCGGCTATGTCTTTGGTCTTGGGATTGTAGGAATCTGGCTTGGAGTGCTGGCGGATCAAATTTCACGCTTTATTTTCGCCACGGTTCGGTTTAAGGCCGGAAAGTGGACGGAGATAAAAATATAAAAAGGAATATTTTGCCTCTCTTGTCCATATATTATAGAAATATTATTTTCAGGAGGTAAATTATGGCAAGAGGACAGAAGCGGACAATAGAGGAAAAGATTGCAGAGAAGGAGGAGCTCATTGCGTCTTTTCGGACGAGGCTTAAATCGGAGCAAAGCGAGTTAGATGCTCTTTACAAAGAAAAGAAAAACAGGGATTTGGACAGCTTAAACCAGCTTCTTGAGGCCGCCGGTTTGGATATCGGCGAGGCTGCCGATATTCTTCAGGACTATGTTAAGCGCGGACAATCATGAAAATATAAATTTTCTGTAAGAAATTTCAAAAAATTATAAATTATTGTGGAAATTCCGGCCCGATAGAGTGTATAATGTATGTAGGAATTTTGATTATATTTACAAACGAGGGATGAGATATGCTTGTAACATTAATTCCATTATTTGATGAAAAAATGAGTGTGCGTGCGTATTCTTTGTTTACGCGGAAAAAGAATTTTTTTCTGTTTCCAAACCTACAGGGGACAGGCTCGAATGACGGCGCATCCCGCATAGCCGGGATGGAAGTAATTCAGAGCATGGGGCTTGAGACGCTTTTTGCGGATAAGGAAATTTTCGTGCCCATCAATAATATTTCCATCTTATCGGACGTTCTGGCGGAAGGGGAGATTCCGCGGGGACAGGTAGTCCTCCTTATGGATCCGTCCGTTGAGCCGGAGCCAATGTACATAAGCCGGCTTCAGGAATTGAAGCAGATGGGATATAAATTGGCAATACGCAAGCTAGCGGTGTCGGATTTTGAAGCCTATCGTGAAGTCCTAAATTTAATGGATTACGTCCTGCTGGATTATAAGAAAATGGATATCCGCAAGGTGAAGATTTATTTCAACAAGGTGTATCCTAACGTAAAGCTCTGCGCGGGAAATATTCAGACGCAGGAAATTTTTGACAGTCTGGCAAAGGGGGGCGGCTATGCGCTCTATGAGGGCGAGTTTTATCGGGTGCCCGTCACAAAAGGCGAGACGGAAGTAACGCCTATCAAGACAAACTATATTGAGCTGCTGAATATGGTAAATTCCGATGATTTTGAGCTCACTAGGGCGGCGGATATTATTGGAAGGGATACGGCTCTTGTCATTTCCCTGCTGAATATGGTAAATAAGATGGCGGTAAATTCGGAGATTACCTCTATCCGCCATGCGGCCGCTATGCTGGGACAGCGGGAGCTGCGGAAGTGGATAAACACGGCTGTAGCGGGAGAGCTTTACGCGGACAAGCCCAATGAAATTACCAGATTATCTTTGCTTCGTGCGAAGTTTGCGGAAAATTTGGCTCCCGTGTACTCGCTTGCAAGTCAGGCCTCGGAGCTGTTTTTGATGGGACTTTTCTCGGTGCTGGATTTGGTATTCAGCCAGCCTATGTCGGAAGCCTTAAAACGGGTGAAGGTGTCAAAAGAAATTGAGGACGCGCTGGTGCGGGGCAAGGGCATTTTAGCGCCGGTGCTGGAGTTTATTTCCAACTATGAGAAGGCAAACTGGCAGGAAGTGTCCAGATTGATGGTGTTAGATGATATTGAGCTTGACGAGGTGTACGACGCTTATATCCGCACGCTCCAGTGGTATCGGGATTTGTTTTCATAAATTTTTTGGAGACAGGTAATTTGCTAGAATAAAATAAAATAGTATATTATAAATGAAAGAAACAATCGCCCACAAGGTGGTTGACCGATTGCAAAAAGATAGAAATGCCACCCTTTTCTACCGTCCAAGTATACAAGGGTGGTTTTTCTATCTAAAAAATTCAGGAGCTAATAGTAATCCCGTTCACCTCCACATGTTCGTCCAGCTCAATAACAAGGCATCGTTTTCCCTCAAGAGTTCTGGTAGTCACAAGATGGGTTCGCTCCGGGTTGACCTTTACTACCACGTCTGGGGTTTTCACCTCGAAGGTTCTGGTGTTTGCCACATTGTCCACAAGAAGGGACGTCCCCTCCCCGGCGGCATCGTCGTAAATTTTTTCAAAATCCTCCAGCCGCTCCTCCTGAACGCCGCTTTTTTCAAGAAGTCTTTTTATCTCCCGCGCATCTAAAGTGAGGGGTTCGGGGAGTTCCTTGTGCTCGTCTATCATTTCAGTTAGGTTTTCATGAATATTTTTAACTACCTCGTATTCCGCGTCGTCCCCCAAGGTTTCCTCAATCAATGAGTGGAAGGTTTCCTTTTGGCTTCCTGCGGAAAGGGGGAGTACCGCTCCTAAAACGGAGTCCACAAATTCCGAGTGGGGCTCCTCAGGATTTTTAGTGTAGTAAAGTGTGCTGTGAATGTCGCTGCCTCTGTCGTTAAAGCTGGGGAACAGGAAAGCGTTGCAGGGCATTTCCACTATCCAGTCGCGGATTCTGTTGTGGAATTCATTGGCGGCCGCGTCGTAGGAGAGGCCAGGCTTTGAGAGGTTGACCGGGCAGATACAGCAAAGGAGATACTCATAAACGGTGTCGGAGGCGTCGTCCATGGTAAGCCCGTCGCTGGTTTTGCCGGGAACGTCGTAGGCATCGTGAATCAGAAGAATTAGATAGTTGCCCACATATTCATAGCTGGCAATCACCTTATCGTAAAATTCTTCTAAAAGCGTATCGTCCTTTAGCTTGCTGTCCCTAAGCCGCAGGAGGAATTCCTGCGTGCCCCCTTCTCCCTCGGCGGCAAGGGGAAATTCCAAATCCAGCAGATTTTTGCCCGGCGTGCCGGACAGGGCCTTGCGGAGCAGTTCAAAATATTTGAAAATTTCCTCTTCCGGCAGGGAGAGAAAAGCTTCTTTAAATTCAGTTTTTTTGTTCTTTTCCCCGTCCACATAACAGCCGCAGATGCGGGTGATAGAGCAGCGGTTGGGGGTGTAAAGTCGCTTAATTTCGTTGATTTCTTGTTTAATCATAGTTGGGTTTCCTTTAATATCATATAATTGCAAAGTCAAGCCGTATGAATTTGCTGTTGTTTTAGGCAAAGTCAAATTTATTTCCGTGAGCAATGAGCCAAATAGCTGTTCGCGGACATTTGGCGACTGCTGTTTCAAACAATGTTAAGCTTGCCGTTGCAGCTTTAAATTCTTTTGAGCGGTGGAGAGCATCAATTTAATTCTGTTTAGCTGGTTGACCTCGCTGGCTCCCGGATCATAGTCGATTGCAACAATATTGCTGAAAGGGTATTGCCTGCGCAGCTCCTTGATAACGCCCTTGCCTACCACATGGTTGGGCAGGCACGCGAAGGGCTGAGTGCACACAATATTTTCCACGCCCTCGTGAATCAGCTCCACCATCTCCCCGGTGAGAAACCAGCCCTCGCCGGTTTGGTTGCCGATGGAAACGATGGGCTTTGCGTATTCCACCGTTTGGTAAATACTGGTGGGAGGCGAGAAGTGCTTGCTCTTTGCAAGGGCTTTCGCCGCGCTGCCCCGGAGGAATTCCAGAGCGTCGATGCCCAGCTTTGAAATGAGAGCGGCCTTTTTGCTGGTGCCAAGCTCCTTTGCCTTATAAATTTGATTGTAAAAGCAGTAGAGCATAAAATCCAAAAGGTCGGGAACTACCGCCTCGGCCCCCTCGGATTCCAGCAGCTCCACCAAATGGTTGTTGGCGGCGGGGGCAAATTTTACCAGAATTTCTCCCACAATGCCCACTCTGGGCTTTGGCTTATCGGTAATAGGAACCGCGTCAAATTCCTCCACCATCTGCCTGCACATTTTGCGGAAGGTAAAGAAGTTCATATGCTTGCCGGACACAAAGTCCTGACAGCGTTTCAGCCATTTCTGGTGCAGGGCCTCCACGCTTCCCGCTTCCTTCTCATAAGGGCGCATACGGTAAACGCAGCGCATGAAAATATCTCCAAACACCGCGCCGTAAGCCGCGCGGGTCAAAAGGTCGGCGTTTAGGTGAAAGCCGGGATTGGATTCAATTCCCGCCATATTTAAGGAGATAACGGGAATCTGCGGCATACCGGCTTTTTCCAAAGCCCGGCGGATAAAGCCTATGTAGTTGGTTGCCCGGCAGCCGCCGCCGGTTTGGGTCATAATGACGGCAACCTTATTTAAATCGTATTTTCCGGAAAGCAGGGCGTCCATGATTTGTCCCACCACCATAAGAGAAGGGTAGCAGGCGTCGTTATTCACGTACTTTAAGCCCACGTCCACGGCCCGCCGATTGTCGTTGGGAAGCACTTCAAAGCGGTAGCCGCAGGCCTTGAAGGCAGGCTCCAAAACTTCAAAGTGAATGGGCGACATTTGCGGACATAAAATGGTGTAGGTTTTCCGCATTTCCTCCGTAAATTTTACCTTGGTGATGGCGGAGGAGCGGATAGCGCGCTGTTTGTTCTGCTTCTCCTTGACCTTGATGGCGGAGAGAAGCGAGCGAATTCTGATTCGGGCCGCGCCTAAATTGTTTACCTCGTCGATTTTTAAGCAGGTATAAATTTTGTCCGAGCCGGTTAAAATATCGTTCACTTGGTCGGTGGTTACGGCGTCTAGGCCGCAGCCGAAGGAGTTTAACTGGATTAAATCCAAATTATCCACGGTTTTTACGAAGCTGGCGGCGGCGTAAAGCCTTGAGTGGTACATCCATTGGTCGGATACGATTAAGGGCCGCTCCGGCGACGCCAAATGGGAGACGGAATCCTCCGTCAAAACGGCGATATCATAGGAGGCAATCAGCTCCGGGATGCCGTGGTTGATTTCCGGGTCGATGTGGTAGGGACGGCCCGCAAGGACAATTCCCCGCTTTCCCGTCTCTTTAAGGAAGGCAAGGGTTTCCTCGCCCTTGTCCTGCATATCCTTCCTTGCCTTTGCCATTTCCTCCCAGCCAAGGCGGGAAGCCTCCATCACCTCTTCCATGGGAAGCTCGCTAAATTCGTTTACAAGGGCCTCGGAAACGGTTTTCAAATCTGCAAAGGACATAAAAGGATTGCGCAGCCGCATCTCGCCGCGGCCAATTTCTTCCACATTGTTTTTGATATTTTCAGAGTAGGAGGTCACAATCGGACAGTTATAGTGGTTGTTGGCCTCCGCAAATTCGTTCCGCTCATAAAAGAGGGCGGGATAAAAAATAAAATCAACCTTCTGATGAATCAGCCAGCTTACATGCCCATGGGCCAGCTTAGCGGGGTAACATTCCGATTCGCTGGGGATGGATTCAATGCCCAGCTCGTAAATGTTCCGGTTGGAGACGGGCGATAAGACCACCCGATAGCCCAGCTTTGTAAAAAAGGTGAACCAGAAGGGATAATTTTCGTACATATTGAGGACGCGGGGAATTCCCACCGTGCCGCGCTTTGCCTCGTCGGCGGCAAGAGGCTCATAGCCGAAAATCCGTTTTAGCTTGTAGTCAAACAAGTTAGGGACGCTGCTTGCCTTTTTTTGCTTTCCAAGGCCCCGCTCGCAGCGGTTGCCGGAAATATATTGCCGTCCTCCCGTAAACTTATTGATGGTGAGACGGCAGTTGTTGGTGCAGCCCTTACATTTTGCCATACTGGTCTCAAACTGTAGGGTATCGATTTTTTTAAAGGGGAGCATGGAGGTTTGAAAGCCCTCCACATAACGCTCTCTGGCGATTAAGGCCGCGCCGAAGGCTCCCATAATTCCGGCGATATCCGGGCGGATGGCGTCGCAGCCCGCGATTTTTTCAAAGCTGCGCAGAACGGCGTCGTTGTGGAAGGTGCCGCCTTGAACCACGATGTTTTTGCCCAGTTCCGCCGCGTCGGCCACCTTGATAACCTTAAACAAGGCGTTTTTGATGACGGAATAGGCAAGCCCCGCGGAAATGTCGGGGACGGAAGCTCCCTCCTTCTGGGCCTGCTTTACCTTGGAATTCATGAACACGGTGCAGCGGGTGCCAAGGTCGATGGGATGCTCCGCAAAAAGGGCCGCGCGGGCAAAATCCTCCACGCTGTAATTCAAGGATTTTGCAAAGGTTTCTATAAAGGAGCCGCAGCCGGAGGAGCACGCTTCGTTTAGCTGCACGCTGTCCACGGTTTGATTTTTAATTTTGATACATTTCATATCCTGACCGCCGATGTCCAAAATGCAGTCCACCTGCGGGTCGAAGAAGGCGGCGGCATAGTAGTGGGCCACCGTTTCCACCTCCCCGTCGTCCAAAAGGAAAGCGGCTTTCATCAGGGCTTCTCCATATCCGGTAGAGCAGGAGCGGACGATAGCCGCATCCCTTGGAAGCAGGGAGTAAATTTCCCTGATGGCGCGGATGGCGGTCTTTAAGGGGCTTCCATCGTTGTTGCTGTAAAAAGAGTAAAGAAGAGAGCCGTCCTCTCCCACAAGGGCGGCTTTGGTGGTGGTGCTTCCCGCATCGATTCCAAGAAAGCAGTTCCCTTTATAGGAAGCGATATCCCCGGTTCTTACATGGTGGCCGGCATGGCGTTTTTGAAAAGCCTCGTACTCTTCCTTGGAGGAAAAGAGAGGCTCCATGCGCTCTACTTCAAATTCCATCTTGATATCGGAAGAAAGCTTTCCGCGCATTTCCTCCATGGTGTAGGAGACCTCCTCCTTTGCGTTCATGGCGGAGCCGATAGCGGCAAAGAGATGGGAGTGCTCCGTCTCAATGGTATGTTCCTTGTCCAGCTTTAGGGTGCGGACGAAAGCGGCTTTCAGTTCGGAAAGAAAGTGCAGAGGGCCGCCAAGAAAGGCCACATGTCCCCGAATTGGTTTCCCACAGGCAAGGCCGCTGATGGTCTGATTGACTACGGCCTGAAAGATGGAAGCAGACAAATCTTCTTTGGTCGCCCCGTCGTTGATGAGGGGCTGGATATCGGATTTTGCGAACACGCCGCAGCGGGCGGCAATGGTGTAGAGGGAATGATAATCCTTCGCGTACTCATTGAGGCCGGAGGCGTCCGTCTGGATCAGGGAGGCCATCTGGTCGATAAAGGAGCCTGTGCCGCCG
>JAMPGS010000128.1 GCA_023663815.1 Clostridium sp. | reverse complement strand
ACCGAGTCGAACCCCGCTTCGTGGGCCGTGCGCACCGCCGTGCCGAAATCCTTGCTGTTATTTCCAAAAAAGCCCCGCATGGTTTCCAGCGCGTTGCTGTCCTTGCCGTTGGCCGTCTCAATAACCATGGCTACCCGCCTTGCGTCGGGCTGTATGTGAAGCTTCTTTGCCCGGCTGTAAATGTCAATCAGCAAAAGATTGTCCAAAAGCAGGCTTTTAATAAAATTATCCTTATCAAATCTTTCCTTATACGCCACCAGTAAATTCTGTATCTGGAACGCGGCTATTTTCCCCATTACATAGGCGTCCTCGTCGGCTCCCGCCGCAACCAGCACATACTCTAACTGCTGCTCGTCAAAAATCTTAAAGTACTGGCATCCCCGTATTTCCTGTGAATCCGCCGGAGACTGGGCAAACCCCGCTACCTCCGCCCCGCACTCGCCCAAATCGGCCAGCGTGGATGCAATCTCCTTTCCATCCGTGTCCATAACACAGAAATCAACTCTGGCAATCCCCTTAAGCCCCTCAATTGTGTTCTGCAATACCTGATTAGAAATCATTCGCCCCTCTCCTTCTCCTGTGTTACATTATACAAAATCAACAATATTTCTTATGTACAAGCTTAACCCCCTTAAGCTTTCATTTTCCATTTTAATATATATATACGAGAAAATCCACCGTTATTTATGGATTTTTTGTGTAATTTTTATGTATTTTGGCTATTTTTCCCATTTTAAGCCCTTATGCAACCTACACAACCAAAGGCAGTATTAAAAAAATTCATCATTTTACTTTTCGTCAATCTATGGTACACTAGTATAAAGGGAAAGGAGTGATTAGATGAATATTCCTGAATTATCAACCGCGTTAGCAAACGTGCAGCTCTCCAATCAAGTGAGCATCGCCGTCCTTGACAAAGCCTTAGAAAGCGCAGAGGGAGCGGGCGCAAGCCTTATCAGTATGATGAACCGTTCCTTGGAGCTGTCCGTCAACCCGGATATTGGAGGAAATATTGATATATTTGTGTGACAAGGCGCGGTATCGCCGCCGTCATCATTCCAAGTGCAAGAATCAGCGCCAGTAAAAACGGCGCTGTAATTATTTTATCCTTTTTTTCCTTTCTATCGCGCCATATCTGCCCAAGGACGCCCCTTCGCCCCTCGTTCCCGCTTATCCAGACAAGAACCGCCCACGCCAGCGGCAGCGTCGCCGCCGTTATCAGCAAATAAGCTCCGATTCCGTAAATCATGATATCGCCGGTTATGGTATCCGCCTGTTCGCTGTAAATATTGGGATTTATCTTGAGCATCTGGTACATAAGGAACGACTGGCTTCCGTTAATGACCCCATGATAAAGAATGGAGGTCCACAGGCTTCCCGTGGCTTCCACCAAAAGCACCGCCAGTATCCCCACCACAAAGGCATAAGCCGCCTGATTAAAGTTCATGTGGGACGCCGCAAAAATTACCGACGACATGAGCATGGCCCTTAAGACGCTGCCCGATTTTCTGTAGGCCCGGTAATAAGCTCCCCGGCAGGCAATTTCCTCAAACAAGGGCGCGATAACCGCCATAGATAAAAACATCTCCCAAAAGGGCATCTCGCTTACCTGCATCTCCTCCATCGCCGCCGCCACTTCATTTTGCACCCATAGCTGGGAAATCAAATTAAAGAGCGTTAAAACCGGCATACTTAAAAATGTAAACAACACCGTCATGAGCGCGGAGCTTATTTTTATTTTATGAAATTCCAGAAAAGAACCCGGCTTTTCCCCGGACGCCGCCGAAAATATTAAAACGGGCAGCATCAGCACCAGCTCGCAGACCAGATTGTCCAAGATAAGGCTGTCCATTATCCTTGGAAAAAACAGCATGATTGCATAAACCATGCCGATGTAACCTATCACTTCCAGCAGAAACGCCCAGTTTGCTTTCTTTCCGTTCATTACTCTTTCACCTGTTTACACCTTTTTAATCCCGTCCGGCTCAATAACAATCAGCCGCTGCTTGTAAAGCCCTCCTACCGCGCGCTTAAATTCGTTCTTGCTCATGCCGGTTTTGTTTCTTATCAGCTCCGGGTCAGCCTTGTCGTTAAAGGGAAGCTTCCCGCCTGCCGCCTCCAGCATTTCCATCAGCTTATCCGCGTCCTTTGCCATCTGGATATACGCCTTGTCCCGCAGGCTGAGGCTCAGCTTTCCGTCCTCAAGCACCTCCGTCACCCGCGCGCTTATCCTGTCGCCTGCTTTAAGGCCCCCTGTGGGCTCCTTCTTGGGAATCATTGCGCAGTAACAGTCGTCCACCGCCACAAAGGTCCCGAATTTATCAATCACCTCGTAAACGATTCCCTCCACGCGGTCGTCCTTTTGATAGGGGCTGTCCGTCCGAAGATAAGGATACACCTTCATGGTGGTGCAAAGCCGCCCGCTTTTATCCACATACAAGGCAACCAGACATTCGTCCCCCGGCCGCAGACTGCCCGTCTGCTCCTTAAAAGGCAAAAGCAAATCCTTTTCCAAAGCCCAGCCAAGGAACGCGCCGATTCTTCCCACGTCCTTTACCTTCAACGCCGCAATCCCGCCTACCGTGAGCTCCGTCTCTCTGGTGGTTGCAATCATGCGATCCTCGGAATCTCTGTAGATAAACACCTCCAGCCTATCGCCAAGCTCCGCGCCCTCCGGCGCCTCTTTTCCCGGAAGAAGCACCTTCTCCCGGCGGTCCTCCCGCTCATGGCCTTTCATCTCCGCCGCGCCGGCTTCCGCCAGATACACGCCGAAGGATACTTTTTTAACGATTGTAAGTTCCTGCCGTTCTCCTAGTTTTATCACGATTCCTATTTCCTCTCTTCCTGAACCTCCACCACACAGCAGACAGTTCCTTCCCTGTCCTTGAGCGCCGCTGCCGTTTTTCCATCCTCCAAGGCAGCCGTGTATGGAATGAGCTCTTCGCCCAGCATCACCTGCTTTTTATACTCCGCGCGGAGCTGCCTTACCCGAAGGTTCTCCCCCATGCTGTCCATGGCAATCCGCACAAACTGTCCGTTGTTTACGTGATGGTTGACGTCCAAATGGTGGGCTTTAATGAGCACGGGCTCGCCCTCTTTAGCGTCCTCCGGAAATCTTATTTTTCGGGGCGCATAATCCATCTCTATCTTAGGCTCCAGCACGTATTTTTCCATCATTTCCTGCGGCGGCTTCGCGGGCTTTCCCGTCGCCGTGTTAAGCAGGCTCCATATAGTATTGGCGTAGGCCAAACGCTTCCCCTCCTTATCAAGCATCAAAAAATTCCTGTACCCCACAAAGCCTTTAAACTCATAAGGGAAGGTTCCAACCGTCACCACCTCGCCCAGCTTCGGATAACGCTCCGCCACAATCTGCCACGAGGACATGACCCATACCATATTGCGTTCCCGTAAATATTCTACCCCAAGCCCCAAATCCTCCGATTGAAAGGTGGAGCAGTCCTGAAAATAATCCAACAGGGATTCCAGCCGCAAACGCCCTGTCTCGTCCAACTCGCTGTACCTGATTCTGCTCTCATAGCTGTACATAATTATGCCTCAACTCCTGTGCCTTTTGTCTTTACGCGGCAATTTGGCGCGCCAAAAACGCCGCCTAAACTACCGCTTATTATATCTTAACACAGAATTTTTTCTTGACAAGCCATACTTTCAAATTGTAAAATAAGGCCTGTGAGCGACAGCCGTTAAATATTTGCAAACGGCTATTTGACTTGTTGCTCATGGTAATAAGAGTGAAAGATAAATCTTTCAGCGCAGAAATGTGGAAAAATATGTAATTCTTACGCGGGTGTAGTTCAATGGTAGAACACCAGCCTTCCAAGCTGGACACGTGGGTTCGATTCCCATCACCCGCTGTCCTGTTCAACATTCATTCACCATTTCATTCCGGTTTATCATATCGAATAATATCCGACACTTTACAATCCAAAATAAAGCACAGGGTATCAATCGTGTTTGTTGTGATAGCTTTCCCCTCTTTCATTCTCTGGAATGTGTTGGCGGACATTCCCTCTTTATATATTAAATGATATACCGTGACATTTTTCCTTAGTAACGTCTGAAAAAACGGTTCATAAGAAATCAATCTGCATCACCCGTTTAACCATAACATACTTAAAATGTTGACCGGGGGGGGTAACGTGGTACACTATTTTTGCAGATTTACAGAATAAATGCAGACAAAAGGAGAGGAAAGATGAAGAAAAAGACACTAAAGGTAATTCTGCCGTTATGCGTTGCTATGGCAATAACCGCCTGCGGAGGGAACACGGCTGTTACAGAGGTTGAGGAAACGGCGGTAACGGAAGAAAGCTCGGAAGCGGGTACACAGGCAGAAGCGGAAGCCGAGGCGGAAGCAAAGGCGCAGGAAGAAGCGGAGGAACAGGCGCGTATCGCGGAAGCGGATGCAAGTTATGAAACGGGACGCGCTTGTTTTTACGGTTTGGACGGACAGGAAGTGGATTTGAAAGGGGCTTATACTAATTTTCAAAAGGCGCTGGAATTGGGTAAGACGGAAGCAAATTTTTATCTTGGCGTGCTATGCGATTGGGAATCTTATCCCGAAAAGGACTATGAACAGGCGAAAACTTATTATGAAGCGGCGGGCGATAATCCTTACGCACAGATTTCTCTTGGATTTTTATATTTAAACGGACAGGGCGTAGAAAAAAATGAAGGAAAGGCACAGGAACTGTTTGACAATGCAATTGCGCAAGGCTGTGCAGACGGATATTATGGAACGGCAGATATAGAACGTAACAAGGAAGATTTCACTACAGCAATGGAACATTATAATAAGGCGGCGGAAGAAGGTACAGAACAATTATATATCGGAGGTTCTTTAGACATGATTGGCTATATGTACCGACAGGGAATGGGAGTAGCGCAGGATTATACGAAGGCAATGGAATGGTTTGAAAAAGCGGCTGAGTGGGGAAATACAGACGCAATGAACAATATTGCCACTATGTACCAATACGGAGAGGGCGTAGAACAAGATTACGCGAAGGTAGTGGAATGGTATGAGAAAGCGGCAGGACGGGAAAATGCAACCGCAATGAACAATATTGCCTATATTTACCAATATGGAGAGGGCGTAGCGCAGGATTATACGAAAGCGATAGAATTGTATGAGAAAGCGGCTGAGCGGGGAAATACACCCGCAATGCGGAATATTGCCTCTATGTACCAATACGGAGAGGGCGTAGAACAAAATTATGCAAAAACAGTGGAATGGTTTGAAAAAGCGGCTGAGCTGAAAGATACAGTCGCAATGTGCTGGCTTGGCTTTATGTATGAAAACGGAGAGGGCGTAGAACAGGATTATACGAAAGCGATAGAATGGTTTGAAAAAGCGGCAGAACTGGAAGACGCATTTGCAATGTGCGAGATTGGCATGATATATCTAAACGGAAGCGGAGTAACACCGGATTATGCAAAAGCAATGGAATGGTTTGAGAAAGCGGCAGAAGCGGGAAGCATAAACGCAATGAACGATATTGGCCTTATGTACGAAAATGGAATCGGAGTAGAGCAGGATGCAGAAAAAGCGGCTGAGTGGTATGCGAAAGCAAAGGACGCAGAAGCGGAATAAGGCATGGATACTCCAATATGAAAGTTGCTATTCAATTTTTACGATTTTTCGTCATTTTCGATACAACAAAAAATTGAAAAATATAAAAGGCGGTTTTTGCACCGTCTTTTATATTTTGACGTTTAGATTTTTTATGGTTTTCATTGATATTTTTATCAGTGCATGGTATGCTGAAAAAGCCATTAGCAAGGCATATTGATTACACTTTTGGTTATATTTGTTGTTTTTATTAAGAAGGTGAAAATCTAAATGTGTAATATCGTGACAATTAAAAACAATGTCGGAGACAAAATAAACGTGGCGGATATAAAAGCAAATGCCATAAAGAATATAATCAACTTGGCAGGCAATTGCGATTTAATAGATTATATATTCCTGTTCGGCTCGTCCGCCGAGGAACGATGTACTACTAAGTCGGATATAGATATCGCTATCATAGCAGACGCCTGCGATTCTAAATTGATTAAAAACAAAGGATTCAACCTATTTAGAAATGGAATATATGATATCGATATGGAACAAAATTATGACATATTACAATTTAGAACGCTGGACGAACTTAAAAAAAGAGAAGATTGTATATGCAAAAGCATATTAGAAAAAGGACAAATAATCTATAGCAAAACAAAAGAGGTTTAAATGTACGAAGATTATTTACAACATGCATTAAGCAACATTATTTCCGCCAGACAGGCGCTGAGCGAGTATCATAGAAACAGTATTAATAAAAATATGAAAAACATAGCCGCATATAATGTACAACAGGCATTGGAACATGTTTTAAAATATTTAATATATAACGACGCGGCATATTTTAAAGGAAGCTCCGATATAAAAGAAATATTTACACATGATTTGGTTTTATTAATAAACAAATACTACAAACCCTATAAAATATATGTTCCTAAAACAATAATGAAAAATGCACACATCTATACCAGATGGGAAGCAGAAACCAGATATTCATTAAAGTTTTCCGTTCGCAAAAATTCCATCTCGACAGCCCTAAAGGAAACGGAAGATTGGCTGATTCATATAAAACCACAATATCGAAAGCACATAGCACATTATAGGAATAAATACATATACTAAACCCCCACATCTCCCCATTCAAAAACCCCAACATATAGCCCCAATCCATAAAATTCCATCAAAATATATGAATATAGCTATGGAAATTATCTCCGCAATGATATATAATATCCCTATTGCAATTTACGAAAGGAAAAATGAGAAAAATAATGAGAAACACGCCCAAATTCATCGCCGCCCTGCTGCTTATGGTTTCATGCTGTCTGTCCGCTTTTACGCCCGTACACGCCGCCACTCAAAAACCCATAGACTACTCCTCCGTATTTGACGCGGAGTATTACTATAATAATTACCCCGACTTACATCAAAGCGTTCAAAATACGCCTTCCTCCCTTCTCCAGCATTTTATTACCGTTGGAATGAAGGAAGGCCGGAACGGAAACGCCTCCTTCAACGTCAAGGCTTACATGGCAAACAACCTTGACCTGCTCCCCGTCTATGGAGTAAAGGATTTGAGCAGCTATTACCTGCATTACATTAATATCGGAAAGGCCGAAGGCCGCGTTGCGGTTTATAAAAACGGCGCGCAGCCGCCGGAAGGCGTTTTGTCCTCCTACTCGACCACCTACAACGTTAAGGAGGAGCGGGCCGTAAACGTGGAGCTTGCGGCCGCCAACATTGACGGGCTGGTGATTGAACCCGGACAAAAATTTTCCTTCAGCAATTCCATCGGCTCCAGAACCCTTGCAAACGGATACGTGGTTGCCCCTTCCTTCGCCAGCGGGCGGGTTGTCTCAAGCGTGGGCGGCGGCATCTGTCAGGTATCCTCCACCATTCATGTGGCAATGCTGCTGGCAGGCATCGCCCCTACCCAGCGTTATCCCCATTCCCTTCCGGTGGATTACGTCCCCACCGGGCTGGATTCCGCAATCGTAGAGGGCTACAAGGACTTGACCTTCACCAACAACTTTGATTTTGCCCTTGTGATAAATACTTCCGTGGAAAATGGAACCTTGACGGTCACTTTTTCCCAACAGGCCCCCGCTTCCAAGGACGCTAAAAAATACAATTAAAGTTTATCTTTTCTCCTTGCAGTAATCGTTTTTTACCGCGCGGCCTGCAGTTATTTCACCTGCGCCTGCGGAAACAAAAAGGAGTTCCCATGGAACAACAGCCCTCCATCTTAAAAGAAATCCGCCCTCACGGTACAAAATCTTTCCCTTGCGCCATCTATCGGACACATTCTATTGGAAAAGGTACTTTAGTCAAGCATCACTGGCACGATGAAGTGGAAATTCTTTATTTTTCCGGCGGAAAGTTCCGTCTGGAAATCAATATGGAATCCTTTTCCATTCAATCTGAATGTCTCTATTTTATTAATCCCGGAGAACTGCACAGCATTATTACGGAAACCGCCGACAGCCATTGGGAGGACGCCGTGGTTTTTTCTCCGGATATTTTAAGCTTTGATTCTTACGACGAGGCGCAGATTCACTTAATCAAGCCCATTTTAAACGGCAGGCTGCTTTTTCCCCGATATATTGCGCCGGAACACCCTTCCTTTAAGCCAATCCGAAAAGCTTTTATGGATATTATGCGCTCCTTTGGACAGCCGGTGCCGGATATTTCCGGGCAGGCTATGCAGGCAAACGCTTCTGTGCAGGCAACTCAACCGGATGCCTCCACGCAGGCCCCGCAAACAGTTGCTTCCAAACAGGCTACGCAAGCGGCTCCCCCCGCCCTCGTTTCCGCCGACAGCAGCCTCGTCACCGATGACTTAACCAGTCAATTGTACATAAAGTCCTCCCTCCTTTACATTCTCGCCGTCCTTTCCGATTACAAGCTTTTTACGCCCACAGAAAAAAATTTGGACAAGCGGGTGGAAATCATCAAGACCGCCCTTACCTATATCAAAGAAAATTATCAGGAAAAAATATACATTGCCGATTTGGCCCGTCAGGTAAATCTAAACGAGCAATACTTCTGCCGCCTTTTTAAAAAGGCAATCGGCCGCTCTCCCATAGAATATATCAACGAGTACCGGATTAAGCAGACCCGGCGGCTTTTAGAGGAGACCAACCTGCCGGTCACGGAAATCTGCTTGGAGTGCGGCTACAGCAATCTAGGCAACTTTCTGCGTGAATTCCGCAAATACACGGGCACCACTCCTTTACAGTACAGAATACACCTCTAAAAAGTCAAAATAATGTATTTTTTAATCATATAACCGTAAGATATCCTATGACTATGTCAGTATAATGAATCTAATATTTTAACGGACATAGGATTTTCAAGGAGGCGCGCTATGATTAAAAAATGGTGGCATGATAAAGTGGCATATCAAATTTATCCAAAAAGCTTTTACGATTCCAACGGGGACGGCATCGGCGATATTCCCGGAATTATCGACAAGCTGGATTATCTCCATGAGCTGGGCGTGGATATCGTGTGGCTGTCTCCCTGCTATCAATCTCCCTTGGCGGACCAAGGCTACGACATCTCGGACTACTACAGCATTGACCCCCGTTTCGGCACTATGGAAGATATGGAACGGCTGATTGCCGAGGCTAAAAAACGGAATATGTACATCCTCATGGACTTAGTGGTAAACCATTGCTCCGACGAGCACGAGTGGTTTAAAAAAGCCTGCGAGGACCCCGACGGAAAATACGGTAATTTTTTCTATCTGAGGGACAAAAAAGAGGGCGAGCTGCCCACTAACTGGCGGTCCTATTTCGGCGGCCCCGTGTGGGAGGATTTACCGGGCACGGACAAGCAGTATCTTCATGTATTCCACAAAAAACAGCCGGATTTAAATTGGGAAAATCCCGAACTGCGGAAGGAAGTATACAAAAATATCAACTGGTGGCTGGATAAAGGCCTTGGCGGCTTCCGCATCGACGCTATTATCAACATCAAAAAGCCCCAGCCTCTTCGGAGCTATCCCCCTGATAGGGAGGACGGGCTTTGCAGCGTCCACGCCATGCTGGCGGAGGCCCGCGGCATCGGAGAATTTTTAAGTGAAATGCGGGACGAAACCTTCAAAAAGTACGACGCGTTTTCCGTGGGGGAGGTA
>JAMPGS010000127.1 GCA_023663815.1 Clostridium sp. | reverse complement strand
GTAATTTTATCTTACATCAGTTTGGAGGTTTACACAAACTTTAGGATACTCCCGCTTCAGTCTGTGTAGCAAACATTCTCGCCTTTTCCACAAACGCTTCTGCAAACGCCGGATTGGACGGATAGTATAAATGTGGAAATCCCATCCAGCAATTTTGATTCCCAGCAATGCAGGGATAACCCTTGCCCGTTACCGGTTTGACTGCCAAAGCGCGGCTTCCATTATCCGCGCTGTCATAATAATGAAATTCATGTCCCTTTATCGTCCCGTTTTCCGGCAGAAAATTGCTTTCTTTTTCCCGAATCTCCACATACCCAAAACGCACTAGCTTTCCGGCGTCAAAGCATTCCGCGGGAATCACTCCCGCCATGGCGTATTTTATTCCCGCCTTGTCCGTCAGCGCAGAATGTAAATACATAAAGCCGCCGCACTCCGCCACTATTGGCATCCCCTCCTTTGCCGCTTCCCTGATAGATTTGCGCATACTCTCGTTTTTGCTGAGCTTTTCCGCGTACAATTCAGGATAACCGCCGCCCAGCAAAATCCCATGGCAGCCCTCCGGCAGCTTTTTATCATGAAGAGGTGAAAAATATTTGATATTAGCCCCGTTTTCCTCAAGCATGAAAATATTTTCTTTATAATAGAAGAAAAAAGCCTCGTCCCTTGCCACGGCAATTACGGGCTTTTTCCCAGCAAAAGTTTTCCAATGCAAATTGTCCTTTACAGATACTTTTTTCTGCCAATTGTTGCTATCAGCCCTTCTTCCTATCAAAATGCTGCTGTCAGCCTTTCTTCCTGCCAAAATGCTGCTGTCAGTTTTTTTCCACGTTCCATCGCTATCACCAAATCCTCTCTCTTTCAAGACGCAGCCTGTTACCTCCGCGCCTCCGTCCAGCTCCCCAACATTTTCCGCAATTTCAAGTATCCCTGAAACAGAAACCGTTTTTTCAAAGGCCTCTGCAGCCTCCGCCAATTTTTCCTCTATCCCCGCAAGCTCGCCCGGCATCACAAGCCCAAGATGGCGGCTTTCCAGTTGAAAACTGCTCTGCTCCGTCAAAAAACCCAGCACGGAAAGGCCCAGCCTGTCTTTTATCAGCGGCTTTATTGTCTCAAACATTCCCTTTGAAATTTTGTTCAATATCACTCCTTTGACAAGATGCTCCGTATCATAAGCCAAAAAACCTGCAAGCAAGGGCAATATGGAATACCCCATTCCCTTAACGTCCGCCGCTAGCACAATGGGCGTCCCCGTTACTTTTGCCAGATGGTAGGAGGAGCCCTCCTCTCTGATTCCGCCCAGCCCGTCGTAAAGTCCCATAACCCCTTCCAGAACGGCAATTTCCGCTTTAGCTCCCGCCGCATGTTTTGCAAAAAGCTCTCTGGTGGTTTCGGCTCCGGTAAAAAAAGTATCCAAATTGGCGGAGGGCACGCCAAGCGCTTTTTCATGGAACATAGGGTCAATATAATCCGGCCCGCATTTGCAGGCTATCACATTTTTTCCTCTATTTTTTAACGCTTTAAGCAAAGCACAGGTAATCGTTGTTTTTCCGCTTCCGCTTTTTGGCGCGGCAATCATAATCCTATTTACTTTCATTTTATCTCCATTTCACTCGCAAAAATCAAACGCGCAAATCCACACCGGATTTTCCGCCTGCATCAAATGATGGCTCCCCATTTTCTTGGCCCGGCTCACTTGAACCTGCACCATCTCCTCATTCCGCACTTTGTACTCCGACAAACATTCTTTGATTTCACAGATGGTTTCCATGCTGACGGCGTTTATAACCACCCGCATCCGCGGATTTATCCGGTATAATTCCGCCAAAATCTCTTTAAGCCGCCCGCCGCTTCCCCCGATAAAGCTGTGGGTTGCCCTTGGCAATGCATTAAGCTCTTCGGGGGCTTTTGCTTCTACCACAGTGATATTGTCTAAGCCAAATTTCCGCTTGTTTTTTTCAATGAGTGAAACAGCCTCCTTTTTCTGCTCAATAGCATAAACCTGTATTTCATCGCTAAGACCCGCCATTTCCACGGAAACTGAGCCGGTTCCGCCGCCGATATCGTAGACAACCGCTTCCCTACATAAGTGAAGCTTGCAAATGCTGATTTCCCGCACTTCCTCCTTCGTCATGGGAATTTTTTCGCGGAGAAAGCTTTCGTCCCAAAGGCCGTGGGTTAGTCTCTCCGAACAGACATAGGGATTTTTTATCATGCAGGTGTACAGCCCTTCCTCCCGCACCTCACAGCACTCCTTGAGGGAAAGCCGCCTCACATGCTCATTTTCATAGGACAACTGATATCCCGCCGCCACTTCGCACTCCGTCATGCCAGCCTCAAGTAAAAGTTTTCCCAGCCGATTTACGTCCTCCGCGCCCGACATTAATAAGAAGGTTTTGGGGCTTCGCCTTATTTTTCGGATAAGGTTCGGCACATCCCTGCCATGCATACTGTAAATAGCCGCGTCCTGATAGCTTTCCCCCAACCGGGAAGCAAGGGCCGCAACCGAGGAAATTCCCGGCAAAACCCGCAGGGACGCCCGCAGTTTTCCTTCCTCAACCGCCTGTTCCAAATCGCAATACAGTTCCCGGCATCCGCTGTAAAATCCGCTATCCCCGGAAAACAACACCGTCACTTTCCGCTTATTCAAAAACAGGTCCTTCTCCTGCATTTCCTTTAAATAAGGAATAATCTGCCTGCCAAGATAAAAAGGCCGTTTTTCCAGCTTGGCCTGATAGGGAGATAAAAGCCGCTCCGCCCCCAGCAAAATATCCGCCTCCTCAATTGCCCTCTGCGCCTCTCTCGTCAAAGTATCCCGGCTCCCCATGCCGACGCCTGCCAGCGTAATTTCAAAGGAATTTTCTCGCCGGATTTTCCGCTTGCAAAGCCTTTCCAGCTCCCGGCATATTTCCGAGAAAGAGTATCCTCCCTCCTCCTTCGGACGCCCTACCACAAACACCCTTATTCCCGTTCTCCTTGCGGCTTCCAGCTTTTCCGGGAAACCGCCGGTTTTTCCGCTTTCTTTCGTCACCAAATAGGAAATTTTATACTGGCGGATAACCGCCTCGTTCATATCCGCGGAAAAAGGCCCCTGCATGGCGATAATGTGTTTCCCGCAAATCCCCTGCGCCATGCACGCGGATAAACTCTCCATACTTGGAAGTATCCTTACATAAAGCCTGCCTTTTATCTTGTCGGAGGCGCAGTACCAAGGCAACTCCCGACTTCCTGTAGTTAAAAGAATATTTCCCTCCGTATTCTCAAGGGCCTCCGCGCAGGCCTCGTTGGAATCAAAAAAACTGACTTGCCCCGCTCCTTTTTCAAAGCTGTCATCCCTCTGCTCATTTCCAAGGCTACCGGCCTCTTGTCCATTTCCAAAACTGCCATCCTCTTGTCCGTTTCCAAAATTGTCATCCCTCTGCTCGTTTCCTAGGCTACCGGCCTCCTGCCCGTTTCCAAAACTGCCATCTTCCTGTACATTTCCAAGCAAATCGCCGCGCCGCAGCCGCAGATAAGGCGCGCCCGCGCTTTCTGCCGCTTTCTTTATATTTTCGGTGGCCTGCGTCGCGTAAGGGTGGGTCGCGTCAACTACCGCCAGATAATCGCCCTCCAAAATAAAATGCTCCATCTCCTTCTGCTCCATTCTTCCCCGGCGCACCTTCACAAGCGGATTTTTTTTCAACACGATTTCCCCGTACTCCGTCGCCACGCAAAGGGTATGGTAGATACCGGCCTCCGCTAAATATTCCGACAACTGCCTGCCCTCAGTTGTCCCCGCAAATATCAGTATTTCCTTCAACTTGATACCCCCGCCTTGTAACCAGTTTCCCGTCTATGATTTCCGATTCCGAATTCCCAATAAACACCGTGGTAAACATATTTACCTCTCTGTCCCGCAGCTCCTTCAATGTGCATAATTCTATTTTAGTTTTTTCTCTCCCAATATTTTCCACATACCCGCAGGCCCGCTCCTCCTCTATGCGCTCAAGCAAAATATCGCAGGCTTTTTTTAGATAACCCTTTCTCTTGCGGCTGGAAGGATTATAAATGGCAATTGCAAAGTCCCCCTCCGCCGCGGCTTTCAGTCTCTTCTCAATTTTTTCCCACGGGGTCAGCAAATCGCTCAGGCTAATGACGCAAAAATCATGATTTAAGGGAGCCCCAAGC
This sequence comes from Clostridium sp., assembly GCA_023663815.1. Taxonomy (GTDB): domain Bacteria; phylum Bacillota; class Clostridia; order Lachnospirales; family Lachnospiraceae; genus Suilimivivens. The sequence continues at coordinate 5,566 of JAMPGS010000127.1, read as the reverse complement.
ATTGCTGCTCCGCTAACCGCCGCAGTAACCCCCGGAATTACAATAAGCTCTGCCTTAGGATAATCCCGCCCTATCTCGTACATCAACGCCGCCAGTCCGTAAACTCCCCCGTCGCCGCTGCAGACAAGGGCCGTCCGCTTCCCCTTTTCCGCCTCCTGAAAACAAAGCCTGCACCGCTCCTTTTCTTTCCCCATTGGCGTGGACAGCATTTCTTTTCCCCTAAAACGCTCCCCTAAAAGCTGTAGATAACGGGTATATCCGACAATCACCTCCGCCTGCTCCAATGCCGCCAACGCTTCCCCGGTCATCATTTCCTCTTTTCCCGGCCCCATTCCCACAATATATATTTTATGTTTCATAGAATTCTACTCTCCATCTTCTCTTTGCAACCGCAATCGTCATCCCGGCCTCCGCTTCTTTTTCGGATATCAGCCTGCCGCCCGTCCCGCAGGCCTTTACCGCCGCCCGCTCGCACACGTTATCGACGCCAACTTTATCCTCCACAAAAGAAGAACCTTTAAAACTGCCTTCTACCTCCCGCAATTCCTCTGCGGTATAGGTAAAAAAGGGGATTCTCTCCTTCCGGCACCATGCCAAAATCCCCGGCTCCTCCTGCTTTTGACAAATGGAAGCCAGCGCAAAAATCTGTGTTTTGGAAATACCAAGCTCCTTTATTTTTTTTAAAATCAAGCTTTCAATTTCTTCAATACTTTTTCCCTTTTTGCAGCCTATCCCTATCACGTACTCTTTTGGTCTTAGTAAAAGTGTGGCGGCAGCCGTACATTTTTCTGTGGTAATCAAAACGTCCACCGGGCCTGCAGGAGGATAAGGCACTATGAATATTTCCGGCGGAACTTCCTGCCTGCAGATATTTTTCCGCAAAGATACGCTTTTTTTCTCTCGATTGGATTCTTTCTTCCGACTGTCCTTTTCCTTCTGGCCGCTGCTTTTCTCCTGACTAGACTTTTTCTCTTGACAAAATTTTTCTTTTTGACTGCATTTTTTCTCTCCGTCCGCTTCATATTCATTTTCTATGGACATAGTAATCTGCTTCCCCGCCAGCGCTTTCGCGGAAACCTTTGCAATCCCTTCCTTATTTACAATAAAAAAGCCGTTCTTTTTTGCAAACAAATCCACCGCAAACTTCCTATTGATATCCGTGGCTGTGGTGATAACCGGCTCCGCGCCGGTTTGCCCGGCAAGATAAACTGCAATCTCGTTTGCTCCGCCTACATGTCCCGACAAAAGCGGAATCACAAACCGGCCTTCCTCGTCCATCACAAGCACCGGACTATCGTGGAGTTTGTCCGCAATATGAGGCGCAGCCGCCCTTACCGCAATCCCGCAGGCTCCAATAAAGAGCAGGGCGTTTTTTTGCTCCATCTGCTCCCCTGCCCACTCGATAATAGAAGTTTCTACAAACGCCACCGACGGCGTTTCTTGTTTTTCTTCGTCTGCATTTGCCTCTCGTTTGGTAAAAAGCTCCGTTTTCATATCCGCGGCTTTTTCCGCAATCACTCTGGAAAGCTTCTCTCCTTTTTCCGTAAAGCTGATGACGCACAATTTCATAATTGCCCTCATTTCTGCAACGTATGGCTGGGTTCCTCCAAAAGTCTTTTTACAGTTTTTTGTAAGTTCTCTTACAAATTCTCCTCCTTACACTTCGCTCTAAAACTCGTGGAAAAATCAGGCGCATACAGCCTTGATTTTTGATATTGGCGATGGGTAATCGCATCTCCAACCAGCACTAAAGCGGTTTTCGTGACGCCATGGGCCGCCGCCGTCTCATGCAGCGTTTCAACCGTGCAGATATACGTCTCCTCCTCCGGCCATGTGGCCTTGTAGACAAGAGCCGCCGGCGTTTCCCTCTCGTATCCGCCCGCTATCAGCCGCCGCGCCAGCTCCTCAAGCATACCGGCGCTTAAATAAATTGCCATGGATGCATGGTGAACCGCAAAGCTTTCAATGCTTTCCCGCTCCGGCACCTTTGTTTTTCCTTCCATTCTTGTAATGACAAGGGATTGGGAGACCCCCGGAAGAGTGTACTCCAAATTTAAGGCCGACGCCGCCCCAAAGCAGGCGCTGATTCCCGGACAGCTTTCATAGGAAATACCCAGCTTATCCAGCTCGTCCATTTGCTCCCGCACCGCCCCGTAAATACTCGGCTCGCCCGTATGCAGCCTAACCGTCATTTTTCCCGCCGCTTCGGCTTTCTGCATAGCGAAAATCACTTCCTCTAGGGTCATTTTCGCGCTGTTGTGAATTTCACACGCCTTTTTGGCATAGCCCAGCAGTTCAGGATTTACCAGCGAACCGGCATAAATAATTACGTCCGCCAGCTCAAGCAGCCGTGCCCCCCTAACCGTTATCAAATCTGCCGCGCCGCATCCTGCGCCAACAAAGTAAACCATTTTTCCGCCCCCTTGCTTCTTGCCAATTCCACAAACTCATCTGCACGCAAATCCGCATATAATTTTGCATACAAAATACAGTCGATTGAAAGCCTTCCGCCCGCGCGCTTTTCCAGATAAAAGCAAATGCGCTCCGCCGCGTACTCCATCACCTGCGAAAGCTTCCCGGTCCTTGCCAAAATCCCCACCGCTTCCTCAGTCGTCCCGCAATCCAATATTTTGCGGGCCTGCTCCAAATCCACACGCGCCTTTAAGGAAAAGGCCGCCAGCAGCTCCATTCTGCAGTCTGCCTCTCTGGAATGAGTGTTCATGATTCCCCCGGCCACTTTTATCATTTTTCCGATATGCCCTGTAACAAGCAGCCTGCGAAAGCCTAGCTCCACCGCCATGTCAACGGTCTCTCCAATAAAATTGCTGCACTTTACGCTTTTGTCCAAATCATAGCCGTAGGCTTTTTTCATAAATTCCAACCCGTAATTTCCCGGAGAAATAACCGCGTAGTCAAAGCCCAGCTCCCGACGCTGGTTCAATTCTATTTTAATGGTGTCCAAAATCGCCCGGCTGCTCATAGGCTCCACAATCCCGCTTGTCCCCAATATGGAAATGCCTCCCACGATTCCAAGCCTTGGATTAAAGGTCTGCTCCGTAATTTTTTCCCCCTTCGGCGCCGAAATTTCAATTTTTAGGCTCCCTCTATAATCAGTTAAACGGCAAACCTCCGCTACCTCTTTTTTTATCATTTCTCTCGGCACGCGGTTGATTGCCGCGCTGCCCACAGGCTGGTCTAATCCGGGCTTTGTCACCCTTCCAACCCCGACGCCGCCCTCAATATACAATTCCGGCCAGTTTTTCTCCGTATGATTATCCTCTTCCACGCAATCGCCTTTTTTTATGATATTGTTCTTCTCTGCAGCACTATTCTTTTCCAAGATATTGCCTTTTTCCGCAACATTATTCTTTTCCGAAATATCAGCCTTTTCCAGAATATTCCCTTTTTTCATAGCATTGCCCTTTACATAAGAAACTTTCGCGTAAATCCACATCCCCGTGGTGACGTCCGGGTCGTCTCCTCCATCCTTCTCCACCGCGCAGCTTACCGACTTTTCCTCGCGGCTGATGTCTAAGAGCTTTGCTTTATAGGGAATTCCTCCGGGCGTTTCTATGGTAATTTCCGTTTTTATTTTGCCTGTCAAAAGCATGTAGGCCGCCGCCTTTGCCGCTGCGGCCGCACAGCTTCCAGTGGTAAAACCGTGTCGCATCTCTAACTCCTATTTTTATTTCTGCGGCGGTCGAGCCTTGCTGTTTTCAGTTCCGCGGCGGTTCTTTCGCCACACCTTAAACTGGAACAATTTCCATCCTTCCCCGCGTCCGCAAACTGTTCCGTGCGCCAGCCAAATCTTGCTGTTTTCAGTTCCACGGCGGCCAGACCTTGCCGTTTCTATTTCCCCTGTCAAAGCCTCTCCGCCTCCAACCCATATAAAAGCCCATTACAGACAGCGGCCGCAATCGTACTGCCGCCCTTTCTGCCGCGGTTTATAATATAAGGAACTTCCGTTTTCATAATCAATTCTTTTGCCGCCTCCACGTTTACAAAGCCTACTGGCACTCCGATAACAAAAGCCGGACGCCAGTCATCCTCCTGAATCATTTCGTAAAGCCGTATTAGCGCGGTAGGCGCGTTCCCGATTGCAAAAATCACCGGCTTTTCTATCTTCCGCGCTTTTTCCATGCTGACGGCCGCCCTTGTAATATTCCGGCTCCCGGCAAGCTCCGCCACCTCCCTGTCTGCCATAAAACAGTGGGCGCAGCCTCCAAATTTCTGCAAAGCCTTCTTATTAATTCCGGCAAGGGCCATATCCGTGTCCGTCACAATATCCGCTCCTTTTAAAAGAAGCTCCCTTGCCGTTTTTACCGCCCCTTCCGAGTAAATCATGGTTTCCGCATAGCTAAAGTCCGCGCTGGCATGTATCGCGCGCTTTGTAATCATTTCCTCCTCTTTCGGAAGGACGATTTTCCTTTTTTCAAGCTCCTCTGCAATAATCTCAAAGCTTCGCTTTTCAATTTCCTCCGGCAATAACTGCTCTATACCGCTTATTCTTTCCAACTTATTCCTCCAAGCGCCCCAAGCAACGCTTCGTTTTCCTTTCTGCTTTTCACCGCAATCCGGTAAAATCCTTTTGACAATCCCCTGAAATTTCCACAGTCTCGAATTAAAATACCTTTGGAGAGCAGCTTTTCGTAAAGCTCCTCACTGCTGTAAACCAATAGGAAATTAGCTTCCCCGGAAACAACCGCAATCCCGCGCCGTTTCAAGCCGTCCGTTAAAAATTTCCGCTCCCCGGCCACATAATCCGCCGTTTTATTCAAATATGCTTTTTCCACAGCGCATACCTGCCCCGCCGCCTGAGCAAAGCAGGAAAGATTCCACTCTGGAAGCTGACGTCCAATTTTTTCAAGAAGCGGGCCGTTACTGCAAATAAGATACCCCAACCTCACTCCGGGAATTGCAAAAATCTTTGTAAACGCCCGCACAAGCAACAGATTTTCAAACTGCCTTACTTCCTCAAGCATTGAATTGTTCCCGGTGCAAAATTCAATAAAGCACTCGTCCAATATCACGAAAATGCCTCTTTCCCGGCAATAGGAAAGCAAACGCTTCAAATATTCCCGGCTGATAATCTTCCCCGACGGATTTCCCGGATTTGCAAGAAAAACCAGCTCCGTCCCTTTTGTCAGCGTCTCAAAAAAATCCTCTCCGGGGCAAAATCCCTCCTCCGACCTCGTCTTATAATAAATAATTTCCCCGCCCGCCGCCTCGGCCGCATACTCGTATCCGTAAAAGGAAGGCACGGGAATCACCGTTCTTTTGGGCTTTATCCCCTGCGCACAGGCCATAAGCAACTCCGACGCGCCGTTTCCAAAAAGAAGAGCTTCCTCCGGCACATTTAGCATAGCTCCCACCGCTTTTTTTAACTGCTCCTGCATAATATCCGGATATCTATTGCAATCCGCCACCGCTTTGTGCAAAGCCTTTTTTACCGATTCCGGCGGCCCAAGAGGATTGATATTTACGGAAAAATCCATTTTCACATGATTTCTGTATACATCGCCTCCGTGAATTTCTTTCATCCTTCCTCTCTCCCATTCCGCTTTTA
>JAMPGS010000126.1 GCA_023663815.1 Clostridium sp. | reverse complement strand
GTTAAGTATAATAGCAAACCTGACTGATGTTGTCAACACTTTTTTTGAAAAAATTTACCATTTTAGGTAAAACTTTTTTACATATATTATATTTCTTTTTATCGCCTAATTTCAATATTTTTCTTATCCAATTACGAAGCATTTACTTTTATTGAAATAGGGGCGCGGAGACTTAGTTGGTTGTAAAAATTAGAGGTTGTAATAGGTTAGATTGAATGTTAAGCTTGCTGTAAAGATTAAAGAATGTGATGGTTTGGAGCTGGACTTGTACTTGCATAAGTCAATCTCTCACTGCAGGCTGACAAAACGTCAAACTTACTCCGATTAGTTTGTTACACGGCAAACTAGCCAAACATCCCACTTATTACATGACAAGCTGGACAATATGTTAAATTTACAGTGCAATAGAACCAACAATACATTAAACTCGCAACACGACGGAACCGACGATTCATTGAAAAAGTTTGTTGCGCAGCAAGCTGCGGGAACTAACCTTTAAAAAATCAAAGAAACGACATCCCCCACTCCTTCAAAAAATGCACCAAAACCCCAACCACTACTGCTGCCTCCACAGCTCCAAGTACCATGCCTAACAGCTTGTTCATTCCTTTTATAATAGGAAGCTTTGATATCAGCTCCAAAGAGGTAAACAGCGTATGGACAAGCCGGTATACCGCGCACACCACAAATAGTACCACCACAAGCTCGATTGTTCTGCTTATCTCCTTTTCAAGATAACTTCCTATTGCTCCCATAATGAGAACCGCACAGATTCCCGCCACAAGCATGGCGATCAGCGAAATAAGCTCCTGAACCATTCCCCTGCGAAAGCCCGCGCCGGTTCTCCATATGAAAATAGCTCCAATTATCACTAACGCAATATAATACATTTGTATTTTCCATTATTTGTATTTGTGTTTTCTATGCCACCGCTATACTATCTATGGCTTCATTATTTCTATCCGTTTTTCGCTAATATTTGTAACAGTTCCTTTTTTCCAGTATCTATAAACGTTCATCCCCGACCAAACCGCTACAACCTTTAATCTACTATCAAGCGCAGTCCCTAAGCGCTAACCTTTCACATCTTTTAACTTTTTACATTAAACCCAAAATCTTAAACCGCCTCACCACAACCTCTAATCTTTACATCAAACACAAAACTTTAATCCACCCTCCGCCTCCATCACGGCCTTTCTCCTTTTTCCATCAAACACCCCTGCAAAGGACACACCAACACCCATCACACCACCCCGCTCCCTTATTTCAGCTCAACCGTATCAATGGAATCCGCCGTGACCGTGGTGTATCTGTAGGCGGAGGAGGTGGGGATTACCAGCGCGGCTCTCTTCTCAAAATTCCCCACAAACTTGTCCACGCCCTTCGTATTGCATATTTGGCAGTTTAAGTCGTTGTAAATAATAATCTGGTCGTTGCTAAAAATGATGTCCGTATATTCTATATCAAAAAAATGAGAAAGCACTTTTTCTCCCGCCTCGTTGTATACATCCAGCCGGTAGGCGGATTCGCCGCTCTGGTTGATGAACACCAGCCCCACGTAATTTTCATTGTAGTGAACGCTTTGCACCTCCTCACTTAACAGCTCCGAGGCCGTATTGGCGGGCTTTTCCGCGCCGGAAAAAAAGGCGATTCTGTCGTCCGAAACGGCAAAGGCGGAATCATTGTCCATAAACTGGACATAGGGTACGATGGTATCCGAGTAATCGTAGCCGCTGACATAATTTCCGGCCTCGTTTTTGCCCACCTCCCCAAAATTGTAAAAGGCTACCGAGGATTTCATATTGCCGCTGTCCACATATAAATAGGAAACAACCATCAGCTTCCCGTCGGGACTTAGGGCAATGCTCACGGGATATCCGCTTTTGTCCATGGTCGCCCTGCCGTACACAAGAGGCTCCTCCGTATTTTCATTTCCATTATATACGTAAATTCTGGCAACCTCCGCATCGTCCAGCACGGTAGCCACCACTCCGTTGGCGGAAACGCAGAAGTCTCTGATGGGGAGGTTGGTGTTGATTGTCCCTTTCTCGGCGTTTTTGTCCATCACATAGATAGAGCGGCCATTGTAATCACCGATTGCCACCATTTGGCGGTTGATAGATATTTTCGGGGACTGCATTTCATAGGTATGATTCCATACCGCGCTGCCCTTTGCGTCTATACAGCTCGCGCCGTCCTTGCTGTACAAAAGAACGTTCCCGTCCAAATTTTTTACGGTTGCTCCCTGCACGATGGTAACGGGCGCCGAAGCGGTGATAACGCTTTCCACAAAAACCTTGTCCCGCCATTGTATGACAAGAAAGGCGGCAACCGCCGCCACAAGTAAAATGAACAGGGCAATCCGATAAAATATCACCAGCTTATGGCTGCGGATTTTTTCTTTATAATTGATTCTCTTCGTATCTGCCTGCTGCCTTTTTTCTTTTTCCTTTAAATAATCCCGCACATTTGCCATTTGCGCATCCTCAAGTCTTTCGTATCCGCGAACAGGCCGCTATCTCGCCGTTTCCGCAAAAACAACTGCTTTCTCCGCAGTTTCCACAAAACCCTGCATTTTATTATAGTCGTTAATTGCCGTTATCGCAATCGCCAATATAATAATGCCTCCCCCGTAAAAAATCTTTTTCGCTGCTTCCTGCACCAAAGCGCCGCCACTTTTCCCTATATTTTCTGCTCTGTTGATTTTTACTCCACTGCTGTTTTTTCTCCCGCCGCTTTTTTCTTCGCTACTCTTTTCCCTGCTATTTTTCTTCTCGCTGCTTTTTTCTTCGCTGTTCTCTCCCCTGCTGCCTTTTTCTCTGTTACTTTTTTCCCTATTATTTTTTCTTCCGCTATTTTCCTCTATGCGATTTTTCGCTATACTGCCCTTCCCTCTACTCTTTTTCTGCGCCTTTTCCTTCTCCTGTTCCCTATTTTTCGCCTCGTAGCAGGAAAGCAGATAATTCTGCATGGGCTCGTTTTTTTCATAAAATATGTAGTATCCGTCCCCTTTGCCCGGCAGGTCCCGCCCCTTTGTATAGACGTTGACATAGCCGATTAAATCAAAATTTTCAAAGTATTCTTTTCTGAGCTGTTCCTCGTCCTTGCCTTGCTCCAGCCCGCGGGTCACGCAGGCGGCTCCGTATATCATGTAAAAACTGCACGAATTCTTTTGATAGGCATGTCCAAACAGCGCGGCCCTCAAGGGAATAGGGCCCGCTTCCTTTTTCAATCCCTGCAAATAGGTATAAACATAGTCCTCCACGTACACCCGCTCCCTGCCACTTGTCCTTCCAACCTGCTTTACGATTCCCGGCAGCTGCATTTTTAATCCCCCTTTGCTTCCTTTTTGAAAACTGGCGGCTGCTTATCTTACCCGGCGATAACTCATTTTTATCCGCCGCCGCAAAAGCTTCCCGTCCGCTTTCAGTTTAGCATAGGATAGACAAAAGAGGGATTGTAATGCATCGCGTTTTAATCAAACTGAAATATTGTCACAGTCTTATACTTTCTGTCCGGCCCAAACACCGACGAGGGAAATTCCGGTTTGTTGGGCGTATCGGGAAAATACTGCGTTTCCAGACAAAAGCCGCTTCTGTTGCCGTAAGCCCTTCCTGCTTTTCCTATCTGCTTGTCAACGGCGTTTCCCGCATAAAACTGTACGCCCGGCAAGTCCGTGTAGGCCCGCAGCCTTCTCCCCGACAAGGGCTCCTCCACAACGGCAAATTCCCGCAGGGTTCCGTCCGCCCCGTCAATCACCCAATTGTGGTCGTAGCCGCCGGTAAGGCGAAGCTGCTCGTTGTCGGCATCAATCTCCGCGCCGATTTTCTTTGCCGCGGTAAAGTCAAAGGGCGTTCCGGCCACCGGCGCAAGCTCTCCCGTGGGAATAGCCCCCGGAAGCACCGGGGTATAGGCTCCGGCCTTTAGCTCCAAAAGATGGTCGTGAATCTGGCCGTTTCCCTGCCCTGCCAAATTAAAATAGGTGTGGTTCGTCATATTGATGACGGTGTTCTTATCGCTTTCGGCTTCATATTGTATCTTAAGCTCATTGTTTTCCGTGAGAGTATAGGTCACGCAAACCTTTTTGTTGCCCGGAAAGCCCATGCTTCCGTCCTCGTCCTCAAGAGAAAATGCAACACCGCTTTCTTTTTCCTCCGCGTCCCAAACCCGCTTATGGTATCCCAGAGCCTTGTGGCTGTGGAGGTTGTTTCCCCCGTCGTTGTCCGCAAGCTGGAATTTCTTTCCGTCCAATACAAAAGAAGCTCCGCCGATGCGGTTGGCGTTGGGCCCTACTGTGGCCCCAAAAAATCCTCCGTTTGCAAAATAAGGCTCCAGCGTGTCATAACCTAAAACTACATCCTCGGCGTTGCCCCGTTTATCTGGCACGATTAAATTCACCAGTATCGCGCCGTAATTTATCACACCGGCTTTCATTCCCTTAGAATTTTCCAGCCAGTAGCGGTAAATTTCACATCCATCCTTTGTCTTTCCAAAAATTTCCTTCTTTACCATACTTTCCCTCATTTCTTTCAAATATCTGTCAATTCATATTCAAACCCAAATCTCTTGCCGCTTAATTCCTTCCAATACCCGGCAGCTCACATTCAAACCCAAATCTCTTACCGTCCGATTCCTGCCAATGCCCGGCAATTCACATTCGCACTCAAATCCCTTGCCGCCCAATTCCTGCCAACACCCGGCAACTCACATTCAAGCCCAAGCCTCTTGCCACCCAATTCCTGCCAATGCCGAATTCCTTCTAGCACCCGGCAATTCACATCTCCACTCTGCCCTCCAGCGCGCGCAGAAGCGTCACCTCGTCAATGTACTCCAAATCCCCGCCCACCGGCACGCCGCTGGCAATCCTGCTCACCTTGATTCCCGTAGGCTTAATCAGCTTGCTTATGTACATGGCCGTGGTCTCCCCTTCAAGGCTGGAATTGGTTGCAATAATCACCTCGGAAACGTTGTTTTCCAGCCGCGCAATCAGCTCCTTTAATTTAATGTCCCCCGGACCGATTCCCAGCATGGGGGAAATGGCCCCGTGAAGCACATGGTAAACGCCCTCGTACTTTCCGGTTTTTTCGTAGGCCGCCAAATCCCTTGTGTTTTCCACCACCATAATCGTACTGTGATCCCTTTTTCCGTTGGCGCACACCGGGCAGACCTCGCTGTCCGTCAAGGTAAAACATTCCCGGCAGTACCGGACGTTTTCCTTAGCGTCAACGATTGCTTTTACAAGCCTGTTTATCCGCTCTCCCGGCATATTTACCAAGTGAAAAGCCAGCCTTTGCGCTGACTTTGAACCGATACCCGGCAGCCCGGACAATTCGTCTATAAGCTTATTAATATATCCGCTGTACAAGTCCATCAGAAAGGAAGGCCTCCTCCCAGCCCAAGACCGCCGGTCATCTTATTCATAATTTCATTGTTTGCTTCCTCCGCCATGCGCAGGGCCTCGTTGGCTGCCGCCATTATCAAATCTTCCAGCATTTCAATATCCTCAGGGTCCACTACCTCCTCGGACAATTTTACCTTCGTCACCTCCCGGCCGCCGGTCACAGTCACCTCAACCGCGCCGCCGCCCGCTTTGGCGGTAAATTCCTTCGTCTCCAGCTCCTTCTGATTTTCTTCCATCTGCCGCTGCATCCTCTGGGCCTGCTTCATCAGGTTGTTCATGTTGCCGGGAATACCGCCTCCCGGAAATCCTCCGCGTTTTGCCATCTTAGTATAAATCCTCCATTTCCTCGTCTAATTCTTCCACTTCCATATGAATCGCCTGGCTTACCAGCTTCGTCAAATCAGGGTACAGCTCCTCCGGGTCTCTTCCCTGCAAAGCCGTCTGCACCTCAACTTTCATTTCTTTTCCGGTAAAATCGGCTATCAGCCGCTCCAATTCCTCTTTATGCTCACTGCTTCTAAAATAGTCGGAATGAACGCCGTCCTGAACCACCACCAATAAACTGCCGTCCCCCGACAAACTTGGGTAGGACGCTTTTAGATGAGCTTTCATCGGCATAAGGGCTTCCCCCACAATGGCGGGCCACCGCTCCACCGCCTGCTTTACATCCTCCGGCACGGCCTTTGGAAGCTCCGCGTGTTTTTCCTCTTGGAGAAGGGAATTTTCCGCGCTCCGGCTCCGTCCCACGCCGGGAACCGCCGCCATTACCGGAATCCCTCTCTCTATTTTTTCCTCTAACTGCCTGATGCGGTCCAAGAGGGACTGATTATCCGTCTCCATGGAGGGCCTGCACAGCTTGATAAACGTCATTTCCACAAGAATCCGCTTTTGCGCGGCGTAACGGATTTGCCCCGACAGCTCCGACAATACCCGAATATAGCGCATGATAACGCCGTTTTCCGCCATCTGCGCCTCCTCCTTAAGCCGAAGCAGGTTTTCCGTGGAAACGTCAATCACATCCTCCATACCGGCCGCCGTTTTTACCAAAAGCAGATTCCGCATGTACCATGTAAAGTCGGTAATAAACTGCGTCAATTCCCTGCCCTGCATGACAATTTCTTCCAGCAGGGAAATAGCCCCCGTTACGTCCCCGTCCAAAATCACCCGGAGCAGCTTGCTAAACACCTCCGTGTCCACCGCTCCCAGCACGTCCAGCACTTTATCATAGGTAAGCTCCTGCCCAAAATGAAAGGCAATGCACTGGTCCAAAAGGCTTAGGGCGTCGCGCATGGAGCCGTCCGCCGTCTTTGCAATATACCTGACCGCCTTTTCCTCTATGGACACCTGCTCTTTTTCCGTCAGCTCCTTGATTCTCTCCGATATGGTGTCGATGGTGATACGCCTGAAATCGTACCGCTGACATCTGGACAAAATCGTAATCGGTATCTTGTGGACCTCCGTTGTCGCCAATATAAAAATAACATAAGAAGGGGGCTCCTCCAATGTTTTAAGCAACGCATTGAAAGCCCCTATGGAAAGCATATGAACCTCGTCAATAATATAAACCTTATATTTTCCCTCCGCAGGGGAGTAGGTCACCTCGTCCACAATTTCACGGACGCTGTCCACTCCGTTGTTAGAAGCCGCATCAATCTCAATGACGTTCATGGACGCGCCCACGGAAATCGCCCTGCAAAGGGCGCACTCGCCGCAGGGGCTTCCGTCCTGCGGATTTTCACAGTTGACCGCCTTTGCAAAAATTTTTGCAATGGAAGTCTTTCCGGTGCCCCTTGTCCCGCAAAAAAGATATGCGTGGCTTGTGCGCTCTGCTTTTATCTGATTCTTTAATGTTGTGACGATATGCTCCTGACCCTTTACATCCTCAAAGGTCGCCGGACGGAATTTTCTGTAAAGGGCTGTGTACGACATATCTTCTCATTCCTTTCTTACTCCTTACGGCCCTGCGCCGCTTAGTCGCCAAAGCTGATTCCAAGAAGCTTGGCTTCCTTTACAATGGAAGCGTCCGGTGAAACCATCTTAAGCTTTCCAGCTACCTCGTCCAAAGGCACCTTTACCACTTCACGGTTCTTGTAGCCCACCATAAAGCCGTACTCGCCCTTCAAAATCAGCTCGCCCGCCTCTGCGCCCAGACGGCTTGCAAACACGCGGTCATAAGGGCAGGGGCTTCCGCCTCTTTGAGTATGTCCGGGAACCGTAACCCTCACTTCATGTCCTGTCTTTTCATAAATCTGCTGGGCCAGCTCATAGGACACGGAAGGGAATTTGTAATGCTTCATTTTTTCCTTATATTCTTTCTTAGAAAGCTTTGCATCCTCCTTAGAGATTGCGCCCTCGGCTACAGCTAAAATGGTGAATCTGCTGCCGTTTTTATTGCGCTCCTCAATCTTGGAAACCACTTTCTTAATGTCGTAGGGAATCTCAGGAATCAAGATGATGTCCGCTCCTCCCGCCATACCGGCGTTTAAGGTGAGCCATCCTACCTTGTGCCCCATTACTTCCACAATGAAAACTCTTCCGTGGGACGCCGCCGTGGTGTGGATGCAGTCGATTGCGTCCGTGGCAATGTTCACCGCGCTCTGGAAACCAAAGGTCATGTCCGTTCCCCACAAGTCGTTGTCGATTGTCTTAGGAAGGGTAATCACATTCAAGCCGTTCTCCCGCAGCAGATTCGCCGTCTTATGGGTGCCATTGCCGCCCAAAATTACCAGACAGTCCAGACGCAGCTTGTAATAATTCTGCATCATGGCGTCAACCTTATCCAATCCGTTTTCATCGGGATCCTGAATGGTCTTAAAAGGAGTCCGGGAGCTGCCAAGAATGGTCCCTCCCTTTGTAAGTATGCCGGAAAAATCACGTCCGGTAAGCATACGGAAATCCCCGTAAATCAGACCCTTATAGCCGTCGATAAAACCATAAATTTCAACCTTTTCCTTACTGCTCACAAGGCTTTTTACCACGCCCCTCATGGCTGCGTTGAGCGCCTGACAGTCGCCGCCGCTTGTCAATAAACCAACTCTTTTCACTTTGCCCATCCTCCTTCTCCGCATTATGCGCAATTATCATAAACGCTACAATCAGCGTTTCTTTTATTATACATAATTTGGCGATTATCTACAACCTTTTTGACTTCCAATTTTTAAGGTTTTACTCTATAGACTTCAAAGATTCCGCCATGTTAATCTTTTCCAGCTTAAAATACATAAGCCCGTTTACCACCATGGCAAAGACAAAGGTAAACCCAAAGCTTAGTAGATAGCTGAAAGGGGTAATCAGCGTCTTAAAGGAAATCATGTCGATGTTGATATTATATATTATAAACCAGTGCAGCCATTTTCCAAGGCCAAGGCCCACCGCCGCGCCCATGCCCGTCAGCACAAGGTTTTCCCGAAACACGTAATCCGCCGTCTCCCTGGCGTAAAAACCCAAGACCTTAATGGTGGCAATCTCCCGAATCCTTTCCGTAATATTGATATTCGTCAGATTGTAAAGCACAATAAAGGCAAGGCTCCCCGCGCAGACGATAATCAAGGCCACAATATAGTTTATGCTCTCCATCATGCTGCCAATCCGCTCCCGCATATCCGCAGTAACGGTAACGGCCAGCACATTGCTCTGGTCGGAAATCGCCGCCGCGGCCTCATGAATATCCACCCCTTCTTTTACCGTGGCAAAGGCGCTCTTAAATTCCGGGACAGCTCCAAGCTGTTCCTCGTAGGTTTCCCTGCTGACATAAACATAGTTATAGACAAAATTTTCGCACAGGGCCGTCACCGTAGCCTCAAGACTGTTCATATCCGCGTCTCTCAAAAGGATTTTATCCCCCGCCTTGATTCCCAAATTTCCCGCTATCTTTGCGCTCAGGACGGCCTCCCCCTTTTGGGGATAGGGAATTTCCTCCCCCTCCTGCGTGTGGAGATTTAAAAAAGTACCGATTTTATCCGCATCTTCAGGAATTTCCAGATAAATAGATTTTGTCCGGCCGCCAAAGTCCAAATCCACGCTCTCCTCATACCAGCAGGCAATTTCCGCCAACATTCCTCCCGTCTGCTCCGCCAATTTTTCCGCGTCCGCTCCCTCTATCCCATCTGTAAAGGTGACGCCAATGTCATAAATTTGAATCTCATCGTACTGCATCTCCGCCACGTCCATCACGGAATCCTTGATGCCAAAGCCCGTGACAAGCAGGGCCGTACAGCCGCTGATGCCCAGTATCATCATAAAAAACCGCTTTTTATACCGAATAATATTCCGCACGGACACCTTGTGGAGAAATTTCATCCTTCCCCAGATAAAAGAAATATTTTCCAAAAAAATCCGCTTGCCGCTCTTCGGCGCTTTGGGGCGTATCAGGTTTGCGGGCACGCTTGCAAGCTCGTACCGGCAGGAAAAGTACGCCGCTCCCATGGAGCACAAAAGGGCCGCCGCCACCGACAGGGCCGCCACTTTCGCATCAAAGAAATACTCGATTCCTCCCATACTGTACATAATGCTGTAGCCCGTCCATATAACCTTCGGGAAAAGCCATGTGCCCCCCAGACAGCCGACAACCGCCCCCACAGCCGCCGCGGAACCGGCGTAAAACAAAAATTTCCCCATAATGACGGCGTTTCCGTAGCCAAGCG
>JAMPGS010000125.1 GCA_023663815.1 Clostridium sp. | reverse complement strand
TTTCTATAAGTATGAAGCACCAGAAAAAGCGGAAGTGATTGCGGAGAGAATTACAATGCATGAGAAAGAGATTATGGCCTCTTTGGAGAAATTATTTGGCAAAGGAGGTAATGAGTAATGACAAGACAGATGAAAGATTCTGGTGTGGAATGGATTGGGGAGATTCCTGCGGATTGGGAAATGATAAGAGCTAAAAATATATTCAATAATTATAAAGAAATTGTTGGAGATAAAGTGGGTGATTTTGAAAGATTGTCGCTAACTTTAAATGGGGTACTCAAAAGAGCAAAAGATGATAGTAAGGGTTTACAATCAGAAAGTTTATCTACTTATCAAATTCTTAGAGAAAAAGAATTGGTATTTAAAATGATTGATTTGGAAAATGTAAATACAAGCAGAGTAGGGTATTCGCCATATACAGGGTTAGTTTCCCCAGTATACATTATTTTTAATAATGAGAAGTTTTCAAAATATGGATACTATTATTTTTATAATATGTGGCAACGAGCAATATTCAATCAGCTTGGAAACAATGGCGTTAGAAGCGCACTCAATGCGAGTGACATGCTGAATATACCTTTTCCAATGGTGTCCGAAGATGAAGCAAATAGAATTGCAAATTTTCTTGATGAAAAGGTTGGAGAGATTGATTCTGTTATTACAAGAACAAAAGAAACGATTGAAGATTATAAGAAATATAAGCAGACAATTATTACAGATGCTGTGACAAAGGGATTGAATCTTGATGTAGAGATGAAAGAGAGTGGGATTGAATGGTTGGGAGATATCCCAAGAAATTGGAGTTGCATGAAACTTAAACATGTTGTAGAAAAGATAGGCGATATAGACCATTATATGCCAGAAACTCAATCACAAGGAGTACCCTATGTAATGACAGGAGATTTGCAAGATTTAACCAGTAAAATTGATTTTGAAAAATGTAAAAAAGTTTCTTATGAAGATTTTCAAGAATTGTCAAATAAGGTACAGGTAAACTATGGTGATGTAATTTTGGCGAGGTATGCGACAATAGGTACAGTATCTTATGTAGATATAAATAAAGAATTTTTAGTTTCATATTCGTGTGTAATCATAAAACCAACTCACTTTTTGAAGGGAAAATTCTTATTTTATTATGCGAAAACATTTTCTTTTATTGAAGAATTAAAAAAGTATACGAATTCTAACACTCAAGGAAATGTAGGAATTGATTCATTATATCAGGCAAAAATAGTTCTTCCATCAGTAGAAGAACAAGAAAATATCATAGCATATCTTGACAAAAAATGCTCTGAAATTGATAAATTAATTGCAAAGAAAGAGGAACTGCTTGTTGATTTGGAAAGTTATAAAAAATCACTGATTTATGAATATGTGACAGGGAAGAAAGAGGCAGAATGATTATGTATGATGGACATATTTTTTGTGAGGAGTACAAAGAATTAAAGGATATAGTAGTTAATATTGTAAATGGCGATGATATAAAATCGGACATAGAGGATTTATCAAATCATATACAAGAATTATATAATAATGGTAAAATGTCCTCTACTCAATATGATGATTTGATGTCTTACATTCAGGATTTAAGTTAAAGAAAGGAATACTTCATGGATATAAAAGAAAAACGCTTTGAATCTGACATAGAAAGCTACATGCTCTCCCAAGGCGGCTTCACAAAGGGAGATTTGAAAACCTATGACAGAGAAAAAGCGATTGACCTTCCCAAATTGATTGCGTTCGTAAAGAAAACACAGCCTAAGCAGTGGCAAAAATACGAAAGAAACTACGGCACTGATACAGAAAAGAAATTTTATAAAAGATTTCAGGAGAGTGTTGACACTTTTGGGCTTCTGCATGTATTGAGACATGGGTTTGAGGACAGAGGGGCTAAAATTGAGATTGTTGCCTTTAAAGAAAATAACAGTTTAAGCCAGCAGGTCATTGATGATTACAACAGCAACATTGTGACCTGCACAAGACAGTTTAAATATTCCGCTCAAAATGAAAACAGCATTGATATGGTTCTTTCTGTGAACGGCATCCCTGTGGTGGCATTGGAACTGAAAAATCAGTTGACAGGACAATCCGTTGCCAACGCGAAAAAGCAGTTTATGTATGACAGGAATCCAAGAGAGCTATGCTTTCAGTTTGATAAGAGGTTTTTGGTTTATTTTGCGGTTGATTTAAATGAAATTGCAATGACAACTAAATTAGCAGGGAAAGAGACATTTTTCCTTCCATTTAATCAGGGGTCTAACGGGGCAGGGGAGGTAGGCGGGGCTGGCAATCCAGAAAATCCAAATGGATATACAACATCTTACCTGTGGGAAAAGGTACTCACAAAGGACAGTCTGCTTGAACTGATACATAAATTTATCCAGAGGGTGGAAGAAGAAAAGATTGTTTATAAGAATGGAGCAGAGGCAAAGAAGAAAAGCCTTAAACTTATTTTTCCAAGATACCACCAACTGGATGTTGTCACAAAATTGATTGGGGATGTAAAAGAGAATGGTTCTGGAAAGAATTACCTGATTCAGCACAGCGCAGGGTCGGGCAAGAGCAATTCGATTGCGTGGCTGGCTTACGAGTTATCAGAACTGCATGATAAAGATGACAAGCCTGTTTTTACCTCCGTGATTGTCATAAATGACAGGACTGTTCTGGACAGGCAGACACAAAATACAATCTTTGGTTTTGACCATATTATGGGGACGGTGGAGAAAATAGATGATGAAAAACATTCTTCTGATTTAAAGCAGGCAATCAATGACGGGAAGAAGATTATCATTACCACACTGCAGAAATTCCCTTATATATACGATGAAATCAATGATACTACGGATAAGAGATTTGCAGTCATTGTGGATGAGGCCCACAATTCCCAATCGGGAAAGTCGGCACAAAAACTGAAATCAGCGCTTGCCGATACGGAAGAAGCGTTAAAGGAATTTGCTGAAATAGAGGGAAAAGAGGAAGAAGAAATCAAGGACGAGGAAGATAAGCTGGTGGAGCAGATGCTTACGCATGGCAGACACAAAAATCTTTCCTTTTTTGCCTTTACTGCCACGCCAAAAGAATCAACATTGGAATTGTTTGGAGTAAAGCTCCCCAATGGTAAATTCAGGGCGTTTCATATTTACAGCATGAAACAGGCCATTGAGGAAGGCTTTATCCTTGACGTGCTGAAAAATTATATGACCTACAAGAATTGTTATAAGATTGCAAAAAATACCCCGAATAATCCAGAGGTTCCTGCTTCGCAGGCATTAAAAGCGATCCAACGTTATGAATCCCTGCATCCGCATAATCTGCAGCAGAAAACAGCAATCATTATAGAAACATTCAGAAGCGTTACAAAGAATAAAATTAACGGTAATGCGAAAGCCATGGTGGTTACGGCGTCCAGATTACATGCTATCAGATATTACCATGAGTTTAAAAGATATTTGAGGCTAAAAGGCTATGATGACCTTGAGATTTTGGTTGCTTTTTCTGGTATTGTGAAGGATGGGGAAGAAGAATATACGGAAGAAGGTCTGAATAAGCGGAAAGACGGCACTACTATTAAAGAGACTCAGCTGCCTGCTGAATTTAATAAGGACGAATATGCTATGCTGATTGTTGCGGAAAAATACCAGACAGGCTTTGACGAGCCTCTGCTGCATACGATGTTTGTCGATAAGAAACTGAAAGGTGTAAAAGCAGTGCAGACTTTATCAAGACTGAACAGAACCTGTGCAGGCAAGGCAGATACTTTTGTGTTGGACTTTGTGAATACGGCGGAAGAAATCAAGGAAGCATTTGAGCCGTATTTTGAGTGTACGGAACTGGATCAGGAAATCAATGTCAATCTGATTTATGATACCAGAACAATGCTTAAAAGCTATGGGTTATACAATGATGATGACATTGAAAAGCTGCTGAAAATCCTTTTTAAAAAGTCTCCGCAGAATGATACTGATTTAGGGAAAATGGCAGGTATACTGACCCCTGTTGTGAACAGATATAAAGCATTGTCGGAAGATAAGAGATTTGATTACAAGAAAACAATCCATAATTTTAATAAATGGTATTCCTATATTACTCAAATTTCCAGAATGTTTGATATATCATTGCAGAAGGAATTTAACTTTACACAATATCTGGAAAAGATGCTGCCGCCAGCAGCAGATGCAAAGTCAGTGGACTTGGAAGATAAGCTGAAATTAGAGTTTTATAAACTGGAGCAAACCTTTAAGGGAGATATTTCTCTGAATCCGACGGTTGAAACTTTTACATTAGAGAATCCAAAGACTTTGAGAGCATCTGGAAAAGGCGTTGACGAAAATGCGCTGTTGGATGCCATTATTGGCAGGATAAATGAAAAGTATCAGGGGATATTCATTGAAAGCGACAGAGTAATGGTAGAGCAGCTTTATAACAGATGTGTAAAGTACAATGAAAAAATCAAGATGCAGGCAAAGAAAAATGATGAGGAAGTATTTAACCGCTCCATTTTTCCTGAGATTTTTAAACAGGTGGCACAGGACTGTTACATGGAGCAGATGAAGGCATTTTCCAAGCTGTTTGAAGATAAGGCTTTTTACAAATCAGTAATGGAATCCATTGCAAAGGAAGCCTATATGGATTTAAGAAATCGGCAATAAGGTTTGGCGAAAATCCCGTTTTGCCTTGATTTGGCAATTTCGTTGCATTTTCACAATCTCTGTGAAAAGTTCAAACCTTGCAAATCGCGCCAAAACACGACAAATCAGAGCATTTTGAGAAAGGGAAAATTTATGATTAAGATACTATTCGTCTGCACAGGCAACATTTGCCGCTCCCCCATGGCCGAATTTATTTTAAAGGACATGGTTCAAAAGCGCGGCATATCCGCTAGATTCTATATCGCCTCCGCCGCCACCAGCACGGAGGAAATAGGCAATCCCGTGCATTACGGGACGAGGAAAAAGCTTGCGGCATACGGCATCAGTGTGGCGGGAAAGACCGCCGTCCAAATGAAAAGGCAGGATTATAAAGCGTATAACTATTTGATAGGAATGGACGACGCCAATATCAGGAATATGCGGCGGATTGCGGGAGGCGATTCGGAAGGAAAGATTTATAAGCTTTTGGAGTTTGCGGGCAGTACCAGAGATATCGCCGACCCGTGGTATACAGGGGATTTTGACGTGACTTATGACGACATTATGGAGGGCTGCGAGGCTTTTTTGAAGCAGTTGGAAGCAGAAAACAAAGACTTGTAGCAAGGAAATTATTAAGAAAAGGCAAGCAGAGAGGCGGAGGCTTTGATTCGCGCGCTGTGGAAGTAAACAATAGACTGATGCATGTGAATTTACAGAAACAAGGAGTTTGTGTCCGTATTGTTGCCACAGACTTTACAAGTATTTATGCTTGTGCATTTATACTCGTGTGCAGTAGGTCACTAAAGGTGAACCATAAAAATAGTGCATAAACAGCGCAGGAAAGAGGAAATTATGGAAAAACAAAGGTGCGGCTGGTGCTGCGACAACGGAATTGTTCAGAAATATCATGACGAGGAGTGGGGCGTTCCCGTGCATGACGACAGAAAACAGTTTGAGTTTTTGATGATGGAGGTTATGCAGTGCGGCCTAAATTGGACGATGATGCTCAAAAAACGGGAAATTTTCAAAAAATGTTTTGATAATTTTGAATTTGCAAAGGTTGCATTGTATAATGAAGAGAAGATTCTTTCCATCTTGGAGGAGCCGGGGATGATTCGTTCCCGTCGGAAGGTGGAGGCGGTCATTCACAATGCGCGGCAGTTTTTGAAAATCATAGAGGAATTCGGCTCCTTTGACGCGTATTTGTGGGCTTTTTCCGGGGGAAAAATGATACTATATAGGGGCCACAAGGAAGGGATGATTCCGGCGAAAAACCGCTTGTCGGACACAGTCAGCAAGGATTTAAGGAAGCGGGGATTTAAATATTTAGGCTCTGTTACTGTGTACGCCCATCTTCAGTCCTGCGGGGTGATTAATGACCATGTGGAGGGCTGCTTTAGGTACAAGCCTTTAATTGAAAGCTGCCCCACGGAATGGCGGGAGCCGGAGGACGAAGCGTGAGAGTGTGGATTTTGGGATATGCAGGCAAGGATTTTGAGTGCGCAAGTGTAGGTTTTGAAGAGTAAGGATAAGGATTTTGAAACGTAAGGGCGTAGATTTTGACGACGGCATTTAGGGCAAAAAGTATCTGCGTATCTGCTGGAGCTAGAAATATATGGAAAGAGAAATTAATTTACAAGAGATATCTGACGGAAAGCTTTACGGGGCGAACGACATGGTGAAGGCGGACTGCAACGAGTGTGCGGGCTGCTGGTCCTGTTGCCAGAAAATGGGAAGCTCCGTTATTTTGGATCCCTATGATATTTTCGAGCTGGAAAAGGGGCTTGGGGCTTCCTTTGAGGAGCTTTTAAGGGATAAGCTGGAGCTAAACGTGGTGGATTACATTGTCCAGCCCAATTTAAAGATGGCCGGCGGCGAGGAGAAGTGCGTCTTTTTAAACGGGGAGGGGCGGTGCGGCATCCATCCCTTTCGACCGGGATTTTGCAGAATGTTTCCCCTTGGGAGAATATATGAGGGCGGCAGTTTCCGCTATTTTCTTCAGGTATACGAATGTTCTTATCCGAATAAGACAAAGATAAAATTGAAAAAGTGGCTGGATATACCAGAGCTTGGAAAGTACGAGGCCTACGTCGCGGATTGGCACTTTTTTTTAAAGGACGCGCAGAAAATTGCGAGGGAGACGGAAAACGATGAAATTTCCCGGAATGTAAGCGTGTATTTGTTAAATCAGTTTTATGTAAAAGAATACGACGTTTCGGCTGATAAAGGGGCCGGGGAATTTTACGGGCAGTTTTATGAGCGGCTGGAGGAAGCGAAGCGGAGAATTAAGTTTTATGGCTGAAGTGGGGAGAAATGCATGGAAAATCTTGAATCGTCAAAGTTATTTCAATTGATAAACGAGGAGGAAACCCGGCGGATTTTAAAATGCTCAAAGGCGGGGATGCGGCGGCATCCGGCAGGAGCTTATATTTTTGAGCAGGGAGGCGTCCCCAGCAGATTGTTTTTGCTGTTGGAGGGACAGGTTCAAATCTGCAAGGATTTTACTTCAGGAAAAAGGGACGTGCTGTATCTGGTGGAGCCGGGCAGCGTGTTCGGGGAGATTTTTTTGTTTGGCGACAGGAAAAAATATTGGTATGACGCCGTGGCGGTGACGGACGTAAAGGTGCTGGAGATGCCGTGGGACTTTTTTTATCATTTTTGCTCCAATGCCTGCAACCATCACAAGCAATTGACGCAGAATATGTTGGAAATTTTGTCCGAAAATAATTTTAAAATTACGAGGAAGCTTCATATTGTGAGCACTTCTTCTTTGCGGGAGCGGATTGCCATCTGGCTTATCGATTCCATGAACGACAAATCCATAGTCGAGCTGCGCATGAACAGGGAACAGCTTGCGGATTTTCTTGGCGTTGCAAGGCCGTCGCTTTCAAGGGAGCTGATGCGTATGCAGAAGGACGGGCTGATTGAGGTGAGCCGCAAGGCGATTCGGATTTGCGACAGGGACGCGGTGGAGATGCTGTACGGGTGATTTTTGGAGGCAGCATTAGCGATGTGAAGGTATGGTTTTGCTGCTTGCGTCCGCTGTCTTTTGCGAAATGATTGGCGTGACAGCTCAAGAAGATGTTTCTATAAAAATACACAAAATTTTTTAATACGTAACCAAGATTACAGAAAATTTATTGCAAACGGCATATGATAATTGCACAGACAGAAATAAAATAGCTGTAGCGAAATAAATTGTATTGTGGGAAAGGAGTAAATATTATGGCAAACACAGCGCAGGTTGATAACTTAGTAAATCTTTTAGACGGGTATGCAGAAAAAGGAGGACATCACTTGAATGTCAACGTCCTGAACAGGGAAACTCTTTTGGACGCCCAGAAACACCCTGAGAACTATCCACAGCTTACCATCCGTGTGTCCGGCTATGCGGTAAACTTCATTAAGCTTACGCCGGAGCAGCAGGCGGACGTTATTTCCAGAACCTTCCATGAGGCAGTATAAAGGGCTTGTATAATTAGGGCCGGGGCGATTGTCGTCCCGGCCTTTTTATGCGCATAACGTATTTTTATTTTTTCCCCGATTTTCTTCCAACCATAGTGAAGCAGATAACCGCAGCGACTATGTAGAGCACGAGGGTCACATAGAGCACGGTCTGATAGCCAACCGGATTGACTTTAAGAATTTCGGTAGTTCCATCGGCCAGCGCGTGTTCCAAATCAACTTCCGAGCCGAAGCGGTTCACAATAAAGGTTGCCATCTGGTTCCCGGTAAGTCCGGCAAAGGCCCATGCGGAAAGGGTGATGCCGTGGATTGCGCTGATATTTTTCATACCGTAATGGTCGGAGAGCAGCGTCGGAACGTTGCTGAAGCCGCCGCCGTAACCGGCGTTTACCACAAACAGCAGAAGAAGTACGGTTATCATCAAAATTGTGCTTGCGCCCATGTTGGTGATGCCTCTGGTAACGACTACAAGTCCGGTCGCCGCGATAGATAGGATAAAGATAATCTTGTAAATGGTATTCCTATCCTTAAAGGTATCCGCCCACGCGGAAAAGCCAAGACGGCCGCCCGCGTTAAATATTGCGGTAACGGAGGAAAGCACGCCTACCGAGCTGGCAAGGCCGATACATTTTATAATCATCTTTTCCTGAGAAATCAGCGCAAGGCCGCAGGTGATGTTTAGGTAGAACATAATCCAAATGCCGATAAAGGTAACGGGCTTTTCCTTGATAACGTCGATAGCGCTTGCGCCTTTTTCGGTGGAAGCGGGCTCGTGCCATCCGGCGGGCTTTGCAAGGAGAATATGGCCGACAAACATCATAACGAAATATGCAACGGCCAAAATCAGGAACATTTTATAAATGCCGCCCTCTCCCAAAGAATTTAAGAGAGCCTGCATAATAGGGCTTGCAATTGCTTTCGCGGCGCCAAAACCGGCTACGGCAAGTCCGGTGGCAAGGCCCTTGCGGTCCTCAAACCAAAGCATCAGGGTTTTGACGGGAGAAAGATAACCGGTTCCCAGACCAATACCCATGATAAAACCATAGCACACGTAAATGCCAAGCAAAGATACCATGCTCTTGGGATGCGCGCCGCCGTACCAGATAAAGAATCCGGTTCCGGCCATTCCCGACGCAAAGCAGATAGCCGCAATCAGCGAGGATTTGTGGATATCTTTTTCAACAATATTTCCAAGAAACGCGGCGGACATGCCGAGGAAAAAGATGGCGAAGCTGAACGCCCATTCGGTAGCTCCCTTGGAAAAGCCGATGTAATCAGCAATTTCCTGACTGAAAATTGACCAGCAATAAACAGTGCCAATGCTGCAGTGAAGTAATAAGGCGGGTATCGCAGCCCTTACCCATTTGTTTTGTGGTAAATTCTTCATGATGTAGCTCACTTTCTTATATTTTTTTATGTATTGTTTATAAAAACTTTACCTTTTATTATACAATAGAAGCCGTATTTTTCAAGTGATTTTGGGAAATGTTTTAAGATAGGCGATTGACAAATCGGATTTTCTACATTATTATGATGAATACCGACATCACAGCAAAGACG
Organism: Clostridium sp.; assembly: GCA_023663815.1. Classification (GTDB taxonomy): domain Bacteria; phylum Bacillota; class Clostridia; order Lachnospirales; family Lachnospiraceae; genus Suilimivivens. The sequence continues at coordinate 404 of JAMPGS010000125.1, read as the reverse complement.
GAGACGAGTAGTATGGAGGTTCGCTTACAGAGAGCCGGGAGGGTGGAAAGCCGGCAGAATGAAGCCATACGAAAAACAACTCTACCAGCTATGGGTTAAAACAGATTAAGGGACCGCGAGCGCAGTAGCGCAGGCGGTAAATCAGGTGGCACCGCGGATTTATGAAATTCGTCCTGAATTGATTTTTTTGAAAGTCAGTTCAGGATTTTTCTTTGCGCGAGGGGCGCGAAAGGCTTGTGAAAACAGCAAAGACTTTAAAGCGCGGAAAGATTTGCGGAACTGAAAATTGAAAGAGAAAGAAGTGAAAGATAAATCTTTCATTTCAAAGAGTTTGTGTCTGCGCTGCTTACACAAACTCCCCAAGCATTTATGCTTGTGCATTTATGCTTGTGCATTTATGCTTG
>JAMPGS010000124.1 GCA_023663815.1 Clostridium sp. | reverse complement strand
CCCGCCGCGATTCCCGCCAGATACCCAAACAAAAGCGTCATGCCCGCAAAAAAGAGAACCAGCCATAAAATCTGAAGGATTAGCTGGTAGAGGCTCACTGCCTCAAGCCTGTTTCCGATAAATTTAAGCAGCCATGAGAGATGTCCCGCATACCCCGCGGACAATCCCGCTCCCAGCGCGGGCCTTTCCTCTCCAATGCGTACCATGGCGTACTCAAAATAGCCATACGTATCTGTGACTGTCTTGGGGGAAAGTCCCGGAAAATTTACCGTCCCAAAAAGTCCTCTTCTGATTGTATAGTAAAAAATTCTGCTAAAGGCCGCCGCCAGTATCCATATAAAATTACCAAAATACCGCTTTTTATTCATCCCAGTTGTGATATACGGCCTGCACGTCGTCGTCCTCGTCCAAAAGGTCGAGTATCTTCTGCAGGTTCTTTACAGCTCCCTCGTCCGTAAGCTCCACGTAGTTTTGGGGAATCATGGTAACTTCCGCCGAGACAAAGGAAATCCCGCCGTCCATAAGCGCTTTCTGCACGCTGTCAAAATCATCCGGGGCGGTAATCACCTCGTAACTGTCCTCCTCCTCGGAAAAATCCTCCGCGCCCGCGTCCAAGGCCAGCATCATCAGCTCGTCGGAATCCCCCTCGTACTCCTCCTTGTCGATAATCATCTGCCCTTTCTTGTCAAACATAAAGGACACGCAGCCGGGCGTTCCCACGTTGCCGTTTCCCTTAGTAAAAGCGTTCCGCACATTGGCCGCCGTCCGGTTCTGGTTGTCCGTAAGCGCATCCACAATAATGGCAATGCCGTTGGGGCCGTAGCCCTCGTATGTAACATATTTATAATTTACGTTGCCCACATCCCCGGCGGCTTTCTTGATTCCCCGCTCAATCGTATCATTGGGCATATTGTTTGCCTTGGCCTTGGCAATCACCTGCGCAAGCCTTGAATTGTTGGAGGGGTCGGCCCCGCCTTCCTTTACGGCCACCGCAATTTCTCTTCCCAAGATTGTAAAAATCTTTCCCTTCGCGGCGTCGTTTTTCTCCTTCTTGTGCTTAATATTGGCAAATTTTGAATGTCCTGACATTTTTCTCTCCTTCTTATTCTTAGTTTATTTCCGCAGATGCAAGCCAAAAGTCAATCTTCTTTAGTCTCCGAAATCTTCGCCGCTTCCTTCTTTTCAGGAAGCCTTTTTACAAGCACGCTCTTTATCATGCGGTTTTCTACCTGCTCAATCTTGAACTCGTAGCCGTCCACATTGATGGAAAAGCCCTTGTCCTCCTCCTCCGGTATCTTATCCATTTTGGATATCATAAAACCGTTCAGGGTGTCAAATTCTTCCTCATTAAAAGAAATATTGAATCTCTCCTCCAGCTCCTCAAGGGGAGTGATTCCTTCTATTAAATACTCGTCGGCGTTTTCCGTGTCCTTAATGTGCGCCTCGTCCTCGTCGTATTCGTCCAGAATATTGCCCACAATCTCTTCCAAGATATCTTCCATGGCAATCAGGCCGATAGTTTGTCCATATTCGTCCACCACTATCACCATCTGGGTCTTTGTATGCTGCATGGTTTCAAACAGGGCGTCGATGTTTTTGGTCTCCGGCACAAAGGTTGCCTCCCGCAGAAGCCCCGGAATTTCTCCCACCGGCAGCGCCATGTTCCCCTCTATCCGGTGGGCGCGCATGGCGTCCCTGAAATGCAAAATTCCAATAATATTGTCCAGATTTTCCTCAAAAACCGGGAAACGGCTTTTGCTCTCGCTCAGCATATAGTCGATGGCGTCCCCAAGGGTCATGCCCCTGTCAATGGCAAGGATATTGGTTCTATGGGTCATAATATCCTCGGCTTCCTTGTCGCCAAACTCAAATATTTTGGTAATCATTTCCGCCTCGGAAGCCATCAGCACGCCCTGCTCATGGCCCTCGTTTACCATGGAAATAATTTCTTCCTCGGTCACGTCGTCGGTATCCCCGTCCGCATGAATCCCAAAAAGCCGCAGCACGCCCTTTGCCGTAATGGAAATAAGTCCCGTAGCCGGGCTGAAAAATCCGGTAATATAATAAATCGGGTTGATGCAGGCAAACGCCCACTTATTGGCGTATCTCATTCCCAGCTTCTTGGGAATCAAAACCCCAAAGGTCAGCAGTATGTAAAGCAGCAGCGCGCCTGCGGCAATCAGCGCAATCAGGGAAAAGGCCTCCGGCGATATGGGCGCATTATCCTGATTTTTAAAAACGCCTTTTTCAAGAAGTTTTTCCATGGTACGGCCGAACGCTCCCAGAAAAAAACCTCCCATCACTAGATTAATCAAGGTCACTGCAAGCTGAACGGTGTTAATATATTGTCCGGGTCTCATGGTGATATTGTAGAGCCTCTCCGCCTTTTTATTTCCCGTCTCCTTAAACTGCTCCGAAAGCTCCTTGGAATTTAGGTTCTTTACCGCCTCGCCAAACCCGTAAAACAGCATATCAATCAGCAGCAGCACGAAAAAAAAGATACAACTGACTGTAGGCCCGCCATCGTCCATCTATTTCTTCATCTCCTTTTTACTTTTTTTACATAAAATCTCAAAATAAACTATACCATCTCCCGCCTCCGCCGTCAAGTCGCGCTATGTATCCAGTTCCAGACTGACCATGAGGCCGTGGTTCACCTCCCGCATAATGTCCTCGTCCAGATGGCACACCTTATCTTTGAGCCTTTTTTTATCTATGGTCCGAAGCTGCTCCAGCAAAACCACGGAATCCTTCACCATATCGTATCTTCCCGCGTTCAGCTCTATATGGGTCGGCAGCTTTGCCTTATTCATTTTCGACGTGATGGCCGCGCAGATAACCGTGGGGCTGTGCCTGTTTCCCACATCGTTCTGCACAATCAGCACCGGCCTCACTCCGCCCTGCTCCGAGCCTACCACCGGACGCAGGTCTGCATAGTAAATATCCCCTCTTCTCACTTTATCGCCCTTCCTTCCAATAGGATAATTTTACCTATAAGCTAGTATAACCGTATTGTCGGAAGGTATTCAAACCCGGCCGAAAATCCTACAAGCTTTCACTCTTCCCGCCGTTTCCCACATAAACCCGCGGCACGCGTTTTCCGATACAGCAGGCAAACTCATAATTAAACCGCCCCGACAACTCTCCTAATTGCTCCATAGCAATCTCCTCCCCGCCGTCCTTTCCTATGAGGGTAACTTTATCGCCGGGGGCCGCCTCCGGTATTTCTGTCACGTCCACCATAAACTGATCCATGCACACGCGCCCTAAAATGCCCGCTTTCTTCCCGTGAATCAGCACGTACCCCTTATTTGACAGCCCTCTGGCGTACCCGTCGGCATAGCCCACCGGTACGGTTGCTATCCGCATTTTCCCCTCTGCGGTAAAGGTTCCCCCATAGCTCACCGCCGTTCCGGCCGCAATTTCCTTGACGTAGACAATCCGGCTGTAAAGGGAAAGGGCCGGCGCAAGCAAAACGCCCTCCCGCTTTATCTGTTCCGAGGGCCACAAGCCGTAAAGAATAATCCCCGCCCGCACGGCATCCATGTTCGCCTCCGGGAGCTCCAAAATCCCCGCGCTGTTGGAACAGTGCTTTAAGGGAATTTCCCGCCCTGTGCGGCTCATTATTACGGAAAGAAAATTTTGAAAAGAGGCAAGCTGCGCCTTTGCGTTTGTTTTATCCGCCTCGTCCGCCCTTGCAAAATGGGTAAAAATACCCTCTACTTCCACGCCGCGGGCTGCAAAAGCCTTTTCCACAAAGGAAAGCCCCGACCCATCGGGAGATATTCCAATACGGCCCATGCCCGTATCCACTTTAATGTGGACTTTTGCTTTTCTCTGAATCCCTTTTTTGTAAAGGCTCTCATATGCTTCCGAGAGCTCCTCCAGCGTATCTTCGCGGAATACCGTCATATGAATTCCCTGCTCAATAAGCTCCTCATAGTAAGCAGGAAAAACATAGCCTAGTATCAATATGGGCTTTTTGATTCCCGCCTGCCGCAGCTCAAAGGCTTCCTCCGCCGTCGCCACCGCAAACCCGTAGAGAAATGCGGAACCTTCCAGCATCTTTGCAATAGGAATCGCCCCGTGACCGTAGCCGTCCGCCTTTACCACCGCAATTATTTTTGCCTCCGGTGAATTTTTTTCTCTCATATATTGTACGTTATTTCGTATCGCGTCCAGATTTACTTCCGCGTAAACCCTCTCAAATTTATCCTTCATTTTCTTCCCCTTGTTATCTTGGCAAGGGCCTCGCAGATATCCCCCGCTATCATTCCATAAGCGCCCTTTTTCCTGCAGGCCAAATCCCCGGCAAGGCCGTGCAGATAGGCTCCCAGACAGGCTCCCTCAAAGTAGCTCATTCCCTGCGCCAAAAGCCCGCCCACAATTCCCGCAAGCACGTCTCCGCTTCCTGCCGCCGCCATGCCGTCGTTGCCGGAGGTATTCAAATAGATTTCCCTGCGTCCTCCTTCCGCCACAAGGGTAGCCGCATCCTTTCCAATGACAACGGCGTTCAGCTTTTCGGCAAGGGTTAAAACCAGCTTTTCCCGCTCCCCGCGGTAAGTCTCCATATCCGTTTCCAAAAGCCGTATGAGCTCTCCCGGATGGGGTGTGAGCGCCAAGCCGCCCTTACGGTTTTCCGCCAGCTCCCACAAATCTTTGTGAATAGCAAGTAAATTCAAGCCGTCGGCGTCAAGAACCATGGGACACGTCGTCCTTTCCAAAACCTGCTTTAACAACAGATACGCCCTCTCGTCCGTACCCATTCCCGGCCCGGCAACTATCACGTCGGCCCACGCTAAATCTTGTTCCACCACCTTGGCAACGTCCCGCTCCAGCGTCTTACCCAAAGCCGCTTCTTTCCGCCCGCTAAACAATTCATCCCACGTTCCAAGCAGGGCTTCCGGGAGGCTTTGCTGGACAATTTCCCGGTTGCACGGGGGCGTGATGATTTTCACCATTCCTGCCCCGGCCCGGAGAACCCCTCTCCCGCACAGGATACACGCGCCGCACATATTACGGCTTCCCGCCAAAAGCAATACCTTTCCAAAGGTTCCCTTATTTCCCCATGGGCAGCGCGCGGGAAGAAGTTCCCGGAGCATTTCCTTCCTATAATAAAAGCCCGAAGCTCCTCCCGTTTCAAGGGCCTTTTCGGGAATCCCAATATCCGTCACAACCACCTCGCCCGCATAATCCTTTCCCGGATAAAGAAAATGCCCCCACTTTGCAAAAGCAAAGGTCACAGTGAGATTCGCCCGCACCGCGCAGCCGTAAACCCGGCCCGTATCCGCGCAGATGCCGGAAGGAATATCCACGCTGCAAATAAACGCGCCGTGTTTCCCCCAATCGTTGATTTTTTCAATGGCTTCCCGGTAATTTCCTGAAATTTCTCTGGATAAGCCGATTCCAAAAAGAGCGTCTACTACCATATCATATTCCGCATCCTCTAATTTGCTCCGAATGGGAAAACCTAGATTTTTTACAATTTCCATTTGCGCTCTTGTTTCCTGCGACAGCTTTTCCTGATTTCCCTCCAAATAAAAAGTAACCTCTATCCCCCTTTGGGACAGAAGTCGCCCTATTGCCAGCCCGTCGCCGCCGTTATTTCCCGTGCCCGCCGCAATCAATACGCGCCGCGCCTTTTTAAGCGCCCCCTTTTTTTCAAGGGCACAGACTACGGAAAGCGCCGCGCGCTCCATTAAAACCATGGAGAGAATCCCTATCTTCCTTATGGTATAGCCGTCGCACGCTTTCATTTCGCCTGCCTTCAAAACGTATTTCATCTATTTCTTTCCGTCTCCTTTATATTTCATATCAAAAATATCAATCACATCCGCGCCAAAAATATCGTGCATGTAGGCGTAAAGCCCCTGATTCATGGATTCCATTTCCTGCTTGCGCACCAGCTTTTCCTTTAACTCCTCCTTAATCCGCGCCGCCCACCCGGCAATCTCCGCAATTTCCGCCTCGTTTGCCTTGAGCCTGTCATAGCACACGTCCATGGTTGCAAGCATTAGTTCCTGATTTACCTTCTCAATTTCCCGCGGAAGCTCAAGGAGCTCATCCTCGTAACCTTCAATCTTCCTGTTGCAGTCGCCAATCAGCCGTTTGTTATCCTCCGCCTTCTTCTGGGCCTTCTCGTCGCCGCCTATGGAGGCGTCCTGCGCGTTCTCCACAATCTCCTGCATAAGCCTTTTTTTCAGCTTTTTAACTTCCTTAAGCTCTGTGTTCGCCTTTCCCTGTTTTTTTAAAAGCTCATTTAACTTATCTTCCAGACGCTTAATGCGCCTGTCCGGCTTTGCCTGTGTGAAAAGCTGATGCCACTTGCTGTCCAGCGTAAGCACTGGTATTCTCTTTCCCGTCAGCGCCGCCTGAAATACGTCGTCCTTCCTTGACATCTTATCCCTCCAAATCCTGCCTATCCGTTTTTCCCGCAAGGTTTTTGATTTCTGCAAGCACGAGCCCAATAGCTGCTTGCCGACATTTGGCGACTGCCGCCCCGGCGAGGGGCAAAACCCCGTTGCTTTGCCGCGGGTTTTGATTCCCGCAAGGTATTGGCTTTAACTCTCGTCCTCCACTCTGTTTACATTGTAAATCAGCTTCATCAAACTGTCGGACAAATGAACGTTCTCCACCTGAATATTTTCCGGGACGTTCAAATCCACATGGGCAAAATTCCATATGCCCCTAATTCCGCACCGCACCAGTTGTTCCGCCACCGCCACCGCGCTGGTCTTTGGAATCGTCAGCACCGCAATATCAATGGCGTTTTCCTTTATGAAAATCTCCATCTCTTCCATGGACTTTACTTCCATATTTCTGGTCTTTGTGCCGAACAGCCTCGGATTGTTGTCAAAAATCCCTTTGAACAAAAATCCCCTGCGCTCGAAATTCATATAATTTGCCAAGGCCTGCCCCAAATTGCCCGCCCCGATAATAATTAAATTGTGGGTCTTATCCATCCCCAAAATCCTGCCGATTTCCTCGTAAAGATATTCAACTTTATATCCATACCCCTGCTGTCCAAAACCGCCGAAGTTGTTAAAATCCTGACGTATCTGCGAGGCCGTCACCTTCATAATATCGCTCAGCTCCTGAGAAGATATCCGCTCAATCCCCTCGTCTCTAAGCTCCCCTAAATACCTGAAATACCTGGGAAGCCGCCCGATTACGGCCTGTGAAATTTCCTTGTTGTCCACTTAATACTGCTCCTGTCCTTCTGAACTAAACGGCCAAACCGCGCCGCAATTACTTATTAATAATATATAACAGTGTTAAAATAATGTCAATTCATTGACATTCCCTTTTCCTATAATGTAAACTGGTAGATGTATGCGCTGTTTAATTGCCATTGAAATGTACGCTGCTTAACCGCCATATAAACGTATATGCTGCTTACCGCAGCTTATATAAATCAGATAAAAACGCGAGGATAAATTTTATGATTTTATCATGTCAAAATATATCAAAGGCCTTTAACGAGGAAACCATACTTCGCGGCGTTTCCTTTCATATAGAAGATTATGAAAAAGCCGCCATTGTGGGAATCAACGGCGCGGGAAAAACTACGCTTCTGCGCATTATCGTGGGCGAGCTTTCGGCGGACGAAGGCCTTGTCACCTTCTCCAAGGGCGCGACCTACGGTTATCTTGCTCAAAATCAAAACGTGGACAGCGAAAACTCCCTCTACGACGAGCTGAGCGCTGCCAAGGCGGACGTGATTGCCATGGAAGAAAAGATACGCGAGACGGAGCTTGCCATGAAGCAGGCAGAGGGCCGTGAACTGGAAGAACTGATGGATTCCTACGCGCGGATTACTCACTCCTTTGAGCAGGCCGGCGGTTATGCCTACAAGAGCGAGATTACCGGCGTCCTCAAGGGCCTTGGCTTTGAGGAAAAGGATTTTTCCAAAAAAATCTCCACCCTCTCCGGCGGAGAAAAAACGCGCACCGCTTTAGGAAAACTTCTTTTATTAAAACCTGATTTAATTATTTTGGACGAGCCCACCAACCATTTGGATTTAAATTCCATCGCATGGCTGGAGACTTACCTTTTAAATTATAGGGGTGCCGTGCTGATTGTCTCCCATGACCGCTATTTTTTGGACAGGATTGCCGGGAAAATTATTGAAATCGACCAGACCAAGGCCACCTCCTTTACCGGGAACTACTCCGACTACGCCGTAAAAAAGGAACAGCTCCGCACCGCCGCTTTAAACGCCTATCTAAAGCAGCATCAGGAAATCAAGCATCAGGAGGCAGTGATTGAAAAATTAAAGTCCTTTAACCGGGAAAAATCCATCAAGCGGGCGGAAAGCCGCGAAAAAATGCTACGCAAAATCGACGTGCTGGAAAAGCCCACGCAGGCCGCCACCGATATCCACATGACCCTTATCCCAAGAATCACCAGCGGAAACGACGTGCTTCATGTGGAGGGTTTATCGAAAGCCTTCGGCAGCCGCCAGCTTTTCTCCGATATCGGTATGGACATAAAGCGAGGGGAACACGTGGCGATTATTGGCGATAATGGGACGGGCAAAACCACCATTTTAAAAATTATCAATGGGCTGCTGGATGGGGATTCCGGCGAAATCACCCTTGGAACCAACGTCCATATCGGCTATTACGACCAAGAGCATCATGTCCTGAACATGGAAAAAACGCTCTTTGACGAAATATCGGACGCTTATCCTTATCTAAATCAAACGGAAATCCGCAGCACCCTCGCCGCTTTTCTGTTTACAGGCGACGACGTTTACAAAAAAATTGGAGATTTAAGCGGCGGAGAACGGGGGCGGCTGTCCCTTGCAAAGCTTATGCTCTCCGAGTCAAACTTTTTAATTTTAGACGAGCCTACCAACCATCTGGACATCACCTCCAAGGAAATTTTGGAGGACGCCCTCAACGCCTACGAGGGCACAGTGCTTTACGTGTCCCACGACCGCTATTTTATCAACCGGACCGCCGGGCGGATTTTGGATTTAAACGGCGGGTGCCTTACCGGCTACTTGGGGAACTATGACTATTATCTTGAGAAGAAGGGAACGCTTACGGAGGCTGTGCCTTCCAAAGCTGCTCATGCCAAGGCCATGCCCTTTAAAGCTATGCCCTCTGCTGCTACATCCTCTAGCACTATGCCTTCCAAATCTGCCAAGGCCATGCCTTTCAAGGCTATGTCCGCTGGTACTATGCCTTCCGCCGGTGCTCCGCAATATGAGCAGGAAACCCTTTCCAAAGGCAATAAAGGCAAGCTTGACTGGCAGGCAAAAAAAGAACAGCAGGCAAAGGCGCGGAAAACGGAAAACGATTTAAAAAAGTGCGAGGAAGCCATCGCCGCCCTTGAGGACAAGCTCGCGGAGATTGAAAACACCATGGCACAGCCGGAAGTCGCCACCAATGCGGCAAAGCTGCAGGAACTGGCCGCGCAGCAGGAAGAAATAAATGAGAAGCTCACATCCCTCTACGAAGAATGGGAGCTTCTTGCTACAGCGTCTCAAAGGTTTCCCTGATTGCCCTGATAAAATCCAAGCTGTTTAAAATCACGGGGTTTTCACAGGTGGAAATCAGGGAAAGGCTTTTCGTCATTTTCCCACCCTCCACGGTCTTAATACATGCCTGCTCCAGCTTATCCGCAAAGGCGCAGAGCTCAGAAATGCCGTCAAGCTCGCCTCTCTTGCGCAGGGCTCCCGTCCATGCAAAAATCGTTGCAATAGAGTTGGTGGAGGTCTCCTCCCCCTTTAAATGCTTATAATAATGACGCTGTACGGTCCCGTGGGCCGCCTCGTACTCATAAACGCCGTCCGGGGATACCAAAACGGAGGTCATCATGGAAAGGTCTCCGTAGGCAGTCGCCACCATATCCGACATCACGTCGCCGTCATAATTCTTGCAGGCCCAGATAAAGCCGCCCTCGGAGCGGATAACCCGCGCAACCGCGTCGTCAATCAGGGTATAAAAATATTCAATCCCCAGCTCGTCAAATTTTCCCTTATACTCCGCGTCAAAAATTTCCTGAAAAATATCCTTGAAGGTGTGGTCGTACTTTTTGGAAATCGTGTCCTTGGTGGCAAACCA
>JAMPGS010000123.1 GCA_023663815.1 Clostridium sp. | reverse complement strand
AGGTGTGGTCGTATTTTTTGGAGATCGTGTCCTTGGTGGCAAACCATAAATCCTGCTTTGTGTCAACAGCATAGTTAAAGCACGCCCTTGCAAAGCTTGAGATGGACTTTTCCGTGTTGTGGATGCCCTGCAAAATTCCCGCGCCGTCAAACTCATGAATCAGCTCTCTTACCTCCGTGCCGTCCTCCGCCGTAAATACCAGCTCCGCCTTTCCCTTGCCCGGAACCTTAATTTCCGTGTTCTTGTAAACGTCACCATAGGCATGGCGGGCGATGGTGATGGGCTTTGTCCAATTTTTCACATAAGGGACAATTCCCTTGATTAAAATAGGCGCCCGGAAAACCGTGCCGTCCAAAATTGCCCGGATAGTTCCGTTAGGGCTTTTCCACATTTCCTTCAAATTATATTCCGTCATTCTTGCCCCGTTGGGCGTAATCGTGGCGCATTTCACGGCAACCCCGTATTTTTTTGTGGCCTCCGCGCTATCAACCGTCACCCTATCGTCTGTTTCATTTCTGTGCTCCAGCCCTAAATCATAATATTCTGTCTTTAAATCAATATAAGGAAGCAAAAGCTCGTCCTTAATCATCTGCCAGAGGATTCTTGTCATCTCATCCCCGTCCATCTCCACAAGAGGAGTAATCATTTTAATTTTTTCCATATTTATCTTCGTCCTTTCAGTCAAAAAAATCATACAATCCGTTTTTTACTATATTATCATAAGCGTTATTCACATGGCAAGTCGCCAGACGCTCCGCTTCCTCCGGCCGCCCCGCCTTGATTGCCTCCATGATATTCCGGTGCTCCTCGTTGGAGGCCCCGCCTCTTTCTTTTGTGGAAAGAGTTTTCTTGCGGATGCGGATAACGTACTGGTGAAAATCCTGCAGAAGATTCTGCAGCATCTTGGAATCGCAGGCCTCGTAAAGAATTTGATGAAATCGGTTGTCCAGCTCTGCCATCTGCTCCATGTGGCCTTTAGAGGCGTGAAAGCTGGCAAGATACACATTTTCCTCCATTTCCGCAAGCTGCTCCGGCGTGATGTGCTCCGTCGCCAGCCGGGCGCACATGCCCTCCAAGGAGGAGCGTATCATGTAAATATCTTTCACATCCTTAGCGGTGATTCCCGTGACATAAGCCCCCTTGTTCGGGACAATTTGAATCAGCCCTTCCAGTTCAAGCTGCCTGAAAGCCTCCCGGACGGGGGTTCTGCTCACTCCCAGCTCTTCCCCAATAGCAACCTCCTTAAGCTCCTCGTTCTCCTTATACCTTCCGTTTAAGATATCCTCCCGCAGCTTGTGGAACACCCTGCCCCGCAGGGAATACTTGTCGGTCACTTCCTGTTTTAAATCATACTTACTCATGCCGTCCCTTACTTTCCTTCAATTACTTTTTTGCCAAGCGGCCCATCAAGGCTTCCGCATACCGTTTCAGCTCGGCAACCAATTCCTTGTCCGTAATAACCGTAACGCGGCCGTCCTCGTACTGCTTATCCACCCATTTTTTAATCTCCGCCACTACAGGACTGTTTTTATCCATCTGCTCGTCCCCTGTAAGCTTAAAATAAGTATTAATCCAGTGGGCGATTCCCGCAAGCCCCGACGTGTTGGAGACGGCGCAGAGTACCGGCCTGTTTAAAAATTTTTCCGTATCAAAAATATTGTAAATTTCCTCGTTCTTTAAAAGCCCGTCGGCGTGGATTCCCGCCCTTGTGACATTGAAATTCTTTCCCACGAAGGGCGTCCTCTCAGGAATGTTGTAACCGATTTCCCTCTCATAATATTCCGCAAGCTCGGTGATGACCGTGGTATCCATGCCGTTTAAATCGCCTTTTAGCTGCGCGTACTCAAACACCATCGCCTCCAAAGGCGTGTTGCCCGTGCGCTCGCCGATTCCAAACAAAGACGTGTTGACGCCGGAACAGCCGTACAGCCACGCCGTAGTTGAATTCACCACCGCCTTATAAAAATCATTATGCCCATGCCATTCCAACAGCTCGTGAGGCACCCCTGCATGGGTGTGCAGTGCGTAAATAATTCCCTGAACGCTCCTTGGAATAACCGCCCCCGGATAGTTGACGCCGTACCCCATGGTATCGCAGGCCCGCACCTTGATGGGAATATGGTATTCCTCCATCAGCTTCATGAGCTCTAGGCAAAAAGGAACCACATAGCCGTAAATGTCCGCCCTTGTGATATCCTCAAGATGGCAGCGCACGCTGATTCCCTCCTCAAGACAATCCCGCACCACACTTAAGTAATGCTCCATGGCCTGCCGCCTCGTCATTTTCAGCTTGAGAAAAATATGATAATCCGAACAGCTTACCAGAATTCCCGTCTCCTTCATGCCAAGCTCTTTGACAAGCTTAAAATCCTCCTTGCTGGCCCGTATCCAACTGGTGACCTCCGGGAACTCATAGCCTCTTTCCATACACTTGTAAACGGCGTCCCTGTCCTTTTTGCTGTAAAGGAAAAATTCGCTGGCCCTTATCATGCCGTTCGGGCCGCCCAGCCGATGGAGATAATCATAGATTGTCACTATCTGCTCTGTGGTATAGGGCGCGCGGGACTGCTGCCCGTCGCGGAAAGTCGTATCTGTAATCCAGATATTTCTGGGCATATTATGAGGGACAATCCTGTCGTTAAAGGGGATTTTCGGCACCTCGGAATAGGGGAACATATTTCTAAACACGTTGGGCTTTTTCACATCGTCCAATATGTACATATGCTCCTCAATTTCCAGTAGGTTGTTCTTTGTATTCAGTGACACCGGCCTGTCCATAAAAAATTTGTCTTCCTCAGCCATCACTTTCTCCTCCACTTGTCAGTATGCTAAAACCATGTATCATTGTATACAATATGGGTGGGGATGTCAATGAGGAATACGAGATTGAAACTAAAAAACTTCCGTTATACTTATAATATACCGGAAGCTTTCATCACTTTTTTAAATCAAATCAGGCAAGCAAACTTTTCCGCCTGACCTTGACAATTACTTTTCATCTGACCCTGACAATTATTTACCGCCCACAATACACCGGGCAGCCGCATGCATACTTGCAGTGCGCTCTCTTTCATTTTGCCGTATTTTAGGTTCAATCATTTTGTTCAACGCCACAACGTCGCTCCGCGTGACTGTGCGCACCACCTTTTTAACATGCTTCACTGAGGAAGCTTTCTTCGCAAAAGAATGAACCTTCATCTCTATCGCTGACATAACAAATCCCTCTCCACATTCCCGCTGGAATCAGGTAGGTTGCCCATTTAAACCCGCCCCAAGCGACTTAACCATTATACTACAACACCTTTTTTTCTGCAACACCCAGTTTAAAAATTCTCTAAATTCCCATGAAAAGCTTCAAAAGGATGCCAATCATGTATTCCTTCAAACTCGGAGCTTCCTGTTTCCATAAAATCCTCCGGCATACGACGGCAAATTACATTAGGGTAATGTATGATGATAAAACTGTCCATCTTTGCGTCGGCTGAGGACGTGGCGTCAATAATGATTTCTCCCAGCACTAAATCCTCTTTATATAATGTCCGGGTTGTAAATTCACAAACCCACACAAATTTTGGAAACACCGTTATATTATACCAATCTCTCACTTCACCGTTTTTCGTTCTAAACTGCTCGTCGCGTTTTCTTCGGAAAGTGCGCGACGACGCCATAAACAGCCGGATAACCAACGGTTCTTCTTTGATTCCCACTTTTTCAATACTCTTATCCATTGCCAAAAGCTCTGGGGAAAGCGCATCCAATTGCAAAAAATCCTTTATGCCAAACCTTTGGCTTGCCAATATACTTAAACAAATATCGTACGCATCTGCGGCTTCCAATATCATCCTCTTATAAAGAGGAACCATCATATACTCCACTTCACACTCGTTCAACTTTAGTAGCGGAGGTCTCTGTTTTGTTTCCTGAGCCTCCTCTATGCATTTACTGAGCTTATACGGCACTCTATTGTCATCCATAATGCAATAAGTATCCACCGTATCCGCCGTGTCGCAGGTCCATATCACATTTTTACTCTCAGAATCATATGCGCAGGTAAGCTCCGTCCCTAATTTGTCGGTATGGGAAACGGTATGTCCGATACTGATAACAGAATGTTTATTTTCTTCCCCAAGTTTTAAGCCTAGCGCAACCGGAATACCGGATTCAATATAATAATGAAGAATATGCCGGAACTTAATGGTCGTCATTTTTTGAATAGAATATAGACGCGGATAAAATCCAACATCGCAGAATATTTTTGAAATCAACTCATAACTTAAACCAGTGGTCGGCATCCTCCGTTCATAGCTGTTCATCTCCGCTAAGCTGCTAATTTCACTCGGCAGTAAATAATGATATTCTGGATATAATTGGCTGTAATAATCCAGTAAGTTTAAAATTGTAATTTCCGCGCAGGAAGTGGTTTCCCCATCCTGCATACCGTAAGGAAATGCATGTACGTGCAATCGTTTCCCATATACCGTCACATTATAATCTGCCAGACGAATCTGGCATGAACTGCCTGCCGGCAAAAAATAACGGGGATTCAACAAAGTCCGTCCGATTGAGCGATCGGGAATTGGACGTATTACAATCGTTCCCATAAAATACTTTTCCAATTCATCACATGAAAAATCATAAAAATCATGTTCTAAAATTCCATGAAAGAGACACAGACGTTTACAAAAACGACTATAACTGAAATGCTTACCCGAATAATAAAAATAATAGCTATCCCGATATACGCGGTCAACATAGTGATCCTCAATAACCACCGTATAAGTGTCTAAATGTGAAAATAATTTCCACAACACTTTGAAGGATGTATTATGCTCTATTAAAAAGTCTTTTCCCTGTTCTAATTCCTGCTCTGATAAATTAAGCGCCCACGCAAGAAAATATAATTGCTGCTCCTTGTTGCGTATCTCAAAGACTGTATCCGAGAATTCCTGTTCGCACTCTTCTAAACTTGTATACTCATCCTCTTTTGTATTCCTATTATCCATGGGATACTTCCTCATTTCACAAATCGATACATATTGTTATATTCTTTCAGCACATTGCGTTCACACAGCCCATGCAAAATTGCAGAAAAGACTTCCGCCGTAGCGCCGCAGTTTTCATTATGGCAAAAATGACATTCCCATTTACCATTTTCTATTAAATCCAAATGCTCGCATACGCCCTCCCGCCCGGCCGGTAAAATATCCTGAATTCCAAAATACTCCTGCGATGCATGCGTTGATTTCCAGTTTAACGCATGATAATATACGTAGCACTCCTCCTTTTTAATAAAGGTCCCGCTGCGATAAATGGCCAATAAACAGCCTAATACAGTTATTACTTTAGCAGTTTATCCACCTGAATCATCCCCCACCCCTGCTTGTTCCAAGGCTCGTTCAAATCGCGGGACGTATACAAAAGCTTTTGCTTCGCCTGATTATTCGTATAATAAGGATATTTTTGAAAAAGAAGCGCCAGAGCGCCGGAGACAATGGGCGCGGCCATAGAAGTGCCGCTTTTGGCAATATAAGCATTTTTATAGTAACGCCCTCTGCGGGTAATCCCTGCGCTGCAGGAAACGATATCGGTTCCGGGTGCCACCACATCCGGCTTTTTCATGGCGTAAGGGCTGGGGCCTCTGCTGGAATAATCTTCGCAGAGGTGTTCCCTGTTCCCAAAATATCCGCCCTCATGGCAGCCAACCGTAATCACCTGCTTTCGCGCCCCAAGAGGCGATATGGTCATAGGGTCCGGCCCCATATTTCCGGCGGCGCACACGACAACAAGTCCTCTGTCCCACGCCTCGTCCACCAATCCCACAAGCTTTTCTATCTTGCTCTTCTCCGCATGTTCGTCCATTCCGATGGAAATATTTAAAATCCGAATATTATATATCTGCATATTGTCAAGAATCCACTCCATTCCCGCCGCCATATTTTCAATATTTCCATCTCCCTTATAATCCAGCACCTTCCCCACTACCAATTTACTGGCGGGCGCCATTCCCCTGTACTTTCCGTTTGAAGCGCGCCCGCTTCCGCATAGGCACCCGGCTACATGAGTGCCGTGCCCGCCGTCGTCATACATGTTGTTTTTATGATTAACAAAGTCTTTAAATGCAATAATTCTATTATCAAAATCAGGGTGGAAAGCCACCCCCTTTGTTGTTAATACTCTGCAATAAAATTTTTTAATCTTTTCGGTGTAAGAAAAACTATTTCGTCAAAATATCTTCTAATTTATAGTTTTTTATAGTTTTACGTGTTACGGAATTGCCGCGCTTTTACGCTTTTGACGTTACGTTATTGCAGTTTAACACCCTCCATATAAAAATAAGGGTATTCTATCTTCAAAACTACAAAATCTGCCCTTTTCCGGTGTATGGATGATTCTTTGCATATTCAGATGCATTTGCTGCAAATTCTCCTTGCGCCATCTTGTCAAAATATTCTCGCTGCCACACTGTATAATCAAAATTATCTCTCTTAATAAGTGAAATAAAGTACTCTGCATTAATTACGCCCAAATTTTCCACAAGACACTCAAAACCATGATCCAAAATCTCTATTGCATTATTCATTTCCCGCCTCCATTTTCCTGATAAACTCGCCCGGTGTCACTAAATCTATCTTTTCTGAATGATATTTCAGTAAACGATCATCTGTAGTGATAAAGTAATCGCAGCCTGCTATAATCGCACATGCTACGTGATATGCATCCTTTTCCTTTATTCCCGTCTCCATAATAGCAATCGCATAAATTTCAATCTCATCCTTTTTTCTATCGCTTACGTACCATGTTGCATAATCTTCTATAAATTTTCCAATCGTCATTTTCTTTTGTAACGACCTATTTTTACTATTTTCATAATCAAGAACGTAAGATGCCACAAGCTCTAATTTCCTTTCCCGTATCATATCTTGAATATGAAGTTTCGCCTGCGTTTCCAGATAAATACGCATTTGAGACTGATCATCATAAGGACGGTTATAACTACAATTATCTAAATATATTTTCAATGACTGTCTCCTTTAGTGTTTCCATCTCTCAACCTATATCTTATACTGACTATACTATTTTCTTTACCTAATTGTAAAGCTTCTTCACAAAATTAATTTTTACAACCTTAAATCATTCATCCTTTAAAACCAGCCATTCACTTTTTTCAAAAGCAAAAACCACCTTCACCCTATGCCCCGAATATACTTCTATCCTTTCCACCAACGCACAAATTATTTCTAAAGTCAGTTCATCCTTGCCGCTACTTTTTAATAAGGTACAGAAAAAATGATTTTTCTCTGCTGTCCGGGCTCCTATCGTCCTAAGCTTCTCTGTAATAGCTTTGCCCTCTTTTTGAAAGGATTCAATTTTTTTCTCATTCTCCTCCTTTGCTTTCCTAAATCCCCTTTCGTCAAGCTCTCCCGTCCGATATTTAAGGTACTGTTCGCTTCCAAGATTCCTTATTTCCTCCTGCTTCTTTTCCACCGCGGCCAGACAGCGGCTCCAATTTTCTTTTAGTTTTTTTGTTTCCCTATTATTCATCTCTGCAAGCTCTTTCGGACGTATGCCGGATAAAATAAATTCCTGCCGGATTACCTCCCGCACAATTTTAGCAAGCATTTTCATGGTTATGCTTTTCCTCATACATTGAAGGCTGTCTATCCTGCCAGCTCTGGGGCATTTATAACTGTATGTCCTAATCTTATCCTTTGAACTGAATTCCTTGATAACCGCATTTTTCCGCATCCTTTCACCGCAGTCGCCGCAATAAAGAATATCTGTAAAAATATCCTCCCCTATGGCAACTGTGTTTGAATCCTTATCCCGATTGCAGCGCATGGAAGATTCCGCAAATTTCTCCGCCGCCTTTAAAAACAAATCTTTGCAAATAATTGCTTCAGTGGTAGTTTTTCCCTGCGTCAATACGCCTGTGTAGATGGGATTTTTCAGCATCACCTTGACCGTTTTCTTGCACCACTGCTCCAGCTCCCCGTTTTCCTGACCGTAAACTTCCCCCGTTTTTTGATACGCCGCCGGGCGGACGACTTTATTTTCATAAAGCCACACAACAATCTCTTTCATATTTTTGCCGGAAAGAAATAAATCGAATATCTTCCTCACAATTTTTGCGGCATCCTCTTCAATCACGAGGTGTTTCTTATCCCCAATCCATTCCGCTCTGTATCCATAAGGCGGAATTCCCCCCGTGTAGCTTCCCTGAGCCCTTTTCGCTTCCTTGCCGGCTTTTACCTTCATCGAAATGTCTCTTGCGTACATCTCGTTTACCAGATTTTTTAGGTTGACGCTCATGGCCTCGCTCCCGCCGGATATGTTCATATTATCAAAATTATCGGTGACGGCAATAAAACGTACCCCCATAAAAGGAAAAATCTTCTCAATATAATTTCCTGTCTCAATATGATTCCTTCCAAACCTTGACAAATCTTTCACAATAATACAATCTATCCTGCGTGTCCTCACGTCGCGCATCATGCGCTCAAATCCTTCCCGCTCAAAGTTAGTCCCGGTTTTGCCAATATCCGTATAAATTCCGCATATCTTCATATCGGCCTGCCGCCCTGCAAATTCCTTTGCAATTTCTATCTGCGTTTCAATGGATTCATTTTTTCTTTCCCCTGAATCGACGGAAAGTCTTGCATAAATGCCAGCGGAATAAATTCTTGCTTTTTTCATCTCCAATTTTTTCTCAGATGCCTTTTCCGTTTATATAAGCGCTCCCGCTTCATTTTTCATTTTTGACGTCATATACTCCCGCAGAATCACTATCTTGCTAAATTCCTCCTGCCAACGGAATTCCACATAAATCTTTTTCCCCTCAAATACCTCTATCCGCCTGACAAAGCATAGCAGCGTGTCGCGGTCAAGCTCCGTCAGCTCCATTGCCTCCTTGAGCCGTTCCAGCTTCACACCCGATGCAACGCCGTTGCGGAATAACTGTTTCAACATTTCTTCCTGCTTTTGCAGCGCTCTCTCTGCCTCCTCACGTTTTTTCTCATAAATGGCGCGGAAATTCTTAAAATCCGTCTCCGTAATCAGTCCCGTTTTTAAATCCTCATGCAGTCCCGCCCTCAGCTCCAAATATTTATCCTGTTCTTTGCGCAGCCTTTCCATTTCCTTCTCAAAACGGACAACCTCCCCAAAGTCCACCTCCAGCGTCTGGATATTCTCCGTCTGGCTGCGCACATCCAGAAAGAGGGATACATGCGCCCGCAGCGTCTGAAATACGGCCTCCTTCAATTCCTCCTCCGAAATACTGTGCCTCGTGCATCCCTGCCCGTTATTTCTTGTAGAGCAGATAAAATAAACCCTTGCCATCCCCTTATAGCGGTTTATCCTCCGGTACATGGGCTCCTTGCAGTCCCCGCAGAACAGCAAACCCGCAAATAAATGGGAACAGGGCCCCCCTGCTTTCGGACGCATATCCACTTTAAGGAGCTCCTGCACAATCTCAAAATCCTCACGGGAAATAATGGCCGCATGGGTTCCCTCCACGCGGACCCATTCTTCTTTTGGCTTTGCCACGGTTTTCTTTACCTTATAATTAACCTTCTCGCTTTTTCCCTGCACCATCACCCCTGTATACATTTCGTTCGTAAGAATTCTAATAACTGCCACCGCCGACCATTTTGCGGAAGCCTTTGTCTGAAAACTGGTGGAAAAATTCTCGCCAAGGGACTTTTTATACTCCGCCGGAGAAAGAGCCCCAAGGCTATCCAACCGCTGGGCAATCGCCTGCGCGCTCATTCCCTCCCGTTTCCATGCAAATATGTTCCTGACAATCCCCGCCGCATACTCATCCGGAACCAGCTTGTTCCTGTCCTTTTCTGATTTCCGGTAACCATACACGGCAAAGGCGCCTATAAATTTCCCCTGAGCTCTTTTGACTTTTTGCTGGCTTTTCACCTTCTGAGAAATGTCCCGGCAATAAGAATCGTTGATAAAATTTTTTACCGGAACCACAAGAGACTTTGTACTGCTGTCCGCCGTCTGGCTGTCAAAGTTATCGGTCAGCGCGATAAAGCGCACATGAAAAGCCGGGAAGGTCTTTTGAATCAACCGCCCGGCTTCAATATAAT
>JAMPGS010000122.1 GCA_023663815.1 Clostridium sp. | reverse complement strand
CCAGATTCCTCTGTCTGAATGGAAAAAATACCTTCTTGCGCTGAGCGTAAGGGGCCATGCGGACGAGAAAGAGCTTGCGGAACGCCTTGTGGATATGGGATATGAAAAAAATTATCAGGTGGAAGCTCCCGGACAGTTCAGTATCAGAGGCGGGATTGTGGATATTTTTGACTTGACGGAGGAAAACCCTTACCGCATTGAGCTCTGGGGGGACGAGGTGGATTCTATCCGCAGCTTCGATGTGCTAAGCCAGCGCTCTATCGAAAAGCTTTCCAGCATCACCGTCTATCCGGCCAGCGAGATGCTGCTCTCGGACAGGCGGCTTAAGGAGGGCATGGGCAGGATTCAAAAAGAGGGAAAGGCCTTTGCGGAAAAGCTCCGAAAGGAATTCCACACCGAGGAGGCTCACCGGGTGGAGACGCAGATAGGGGAGCTTGCGGAGGAAGTATTAGAGTTTCGCAATCTCTTGAATTTAGACGCTTATGTGCATTATTTTTATGAGGATACGGTATCCTTTTTGGATTTATTTGACAGAAGCAAGACCTGCGTTTTTGTGGACGAACCCGCAAGGGTCAGGGAACACGCCGACGCGGTAGAATTGGAGTTTCGCGAGAGCATGGCGCATCGTCTGGAAAAAGGGTATCTGCTTCCCGGACAAATGAAGCTTTTGTATTCCGTGGGGGAAGTGGCGGCGAAAATGGAGCGGGGGCGGATAGTGACCCTTGCGGCGCTGGATATGAAAACCTCCCTGTTTAAAGCCGACAAAAAAGCGGACATTCCGGTAAAGAGCATTTCTTCCTATAATAACAGCTTTGAGGCTTTGGTTCAGGATTTAAAGCGTTACAAGAGAAACGGCTACAGGATATTGCTTTTATCCGGCTCCCGGACGAGGGCCGCAAGGCTGGCGCAGGATTTACAGGAGCAGGACTTGGCCGCCTTTTACACGGAGGATCCGGACAGGGAGCTGCAGCCCGGAGAGATTATGACCTTTTACGGCAGGGCCTTAAAGGGCTTTGAGTATCCCCTGCTTAAATTTGCGGTTATCTCGGAAAGCGATATTTTCGGCGCGGACAAGAAGAAGAAAAAGAAAAGAAAAATTTACGAGGGACAAAAAATCAACGACTTCAACGAGCTGAAGGTGGGGGACTACGTGGTTCATGAAAATCACGGGCTGGGTATCTACCGGGGGATTGAGAAGGTTGAGGTTGAAAAGGTTGTAAAGGATTATATTAAGATAGAGTATCAGGGCGGCGGGAATCTCTATGTGCTGGCTACCGGGCTTAACGTGATTCAAAAGTATGCCTCAGCCGATTCCAAACGCCCTAAGCTGAACAAGCTGGGAACGCAGGAGTGGAACCGCACAAAAAAGAAGGCGCAAGAGGCCGTCGGGGAGGTGGCAAGAGACCTTGTGGAGCTGTATGCGGCCCGCCAGCAGAAAACCGGCTTTCAGTACGGGAAGGATACCGTGTGGCAGAGGGAGTTTGAGGAAATGTTCCCCTTTGAGGAGACGGAGGGGCAGCTCTTAGCCATTGCGGCGGCTAAGGAGGACATGGAGAGCAGCAGGATTATGGACCGCCTGATTTGCGGGGACGTGGGATACGGAAAGACGGAAATAGCCATTCGGGTGGCCTTCAAGGCGGTGCAGGAGGGAAAGCAGGTAGTGTACTTGGTGCCTACCACCATTTTGGCCCAGCAGCATTACAACACCTTTGTCCAGAGAATGAAGGATTTTCCCGTGCGGGTGGATTTGTTATCCAGATTTAGAACCGTCTCGGAGCAGAAAAAAACCATAGAGGATTTAAAGAAAGGCTTTGTGGATATCGTCATCGGCACCCATAGGGTTTTGTCGGCCGACGTGCTTTACAAGGATTTGGGGCTGCTCATTATCGACGAGGAGCAGAGGTTTGGAGTGCGGCACAAGGAAAAAATTAAGCAGATGAAGGAGACGGTGGACGTGCTGACGCTGACGGCGACGCCGATTCCCCGTACGCTGCACATGAGCCTTGTAGGAATTCGGGATATGAGCGTGCTGGAGGAGGCCCCCAATGACAGGATGCCCATTCAAACCTATGTCCTTGAGTATAACGAGGAGATGGTGCGGGAGGCCATAGTGCGGGAGCTGTCCAGAAAGGGACAGGTTTATTATGTCTACAATAGGGTTCAAAACATTGCGGACATTGCGGCTTTTGTCCAAAAGCTGGTGCCGGAAGCGTCGGTGGCCTTTGCCCACGGGCAGATGAACGAGCGGCAGCTTGAAAATATTATGTACGATTTTATCAACGGGGAGATTGACGTTTTGGTTTCCACCACCATCATTGAGACCGGGCTGGATATTCCCAATGTCAATACAATCATTATCCACGACTCCGACCGCATGGGCCTTGCCCAGCTCTACCAACTGCGGGGCCGGGTGGGACGGAGCAACCGCACGGCCTATGCATTCCTTATGTATAAGCGGGACAAGATGCTAAAGGAGGTGGCGGAAAAGCGGCTTTCCGCCATCAGGGAGTTTACGGAGCTGGGCAGCGGATTTAAGATTGCCATGCGGGATTTGGAAATCCGCGGGGCGGGGAATCTTTTAGGAGCCCGCCAGCACGGGCATATGCAGGCGGTGGGATATGACTTGTACTGTAAAATGTTAAACGAGGCGGTGAAAAACCTAAAGGGCGTCAGCGTGGCGGAGGAGTTCAACACCACGGTGGATTTGGACGTGGACGCCTTTATTCCGCCCGCCTATATTTTCAACGAAATACAAAAGCTGGATATCTATAAGCGAATTGCCGGGATTGAAAACCAGGCGGAGTGCGACGATATGAAAGGGGAGCTCCTTGACCGCTTTGGGGAAATTCCGGGGGAGGCGGAAAATCTCTTCCGCATCGCCATGATTCGGGTGAGCGCCCACAGGCTTTATATGACGGAGGTCAGAGGGCGGGGCGGTGAAATCCGCTTTACCTTTAAGCAGGACGCCGGTATCCTGCCGGAGAGGATACCGATACTTCTTAAAATGTACAATAAGCTGGCCTTTAACCATAAAGGGACGCCCTTTTTCCTGTTCCGCTATAAAAAATGCGGAGTGGTGGAAAAGGACGCCCAAATGCTGCTAAGCTTTACGGAACAGCTTCTTACCTCTATGGAGAGGGAGCTGCTCCCTGAAAAAGAGGAGTAAAAGCGGCTATATAGACAGGGAGTTTTTGCATTTGTGGACGATGGCCGCCATATCCTCCCATTTTTTCTCCATGTCCGCCACCAGCTTAAACTGGGTTCGGGCCCTGTCGAGATTGTGGCCCTCCCGGTGGATTTTAAAATAAACATCCCCGTCCAGAAAATCGGCCAGAAAGCGGAGGCCGCACTCGTAGGTCATCAGTTTAGCGCCTGTGGGAAGCATTTCTATTTCCAAATCCGTAAGGCTTCCCCCGCAGCCCTCCAAAAAGCCCATTGTGAAAGCTTCAAAAAGTTCTAAATCCAATTCCACCTTGCTTAAATCCTGTTCGTCCTCCGCGCCGGTGCTGGCCCCGAAACGGATGGAGTCGCCAAAGTCGTAGAGGGAAAGTCCGGGCATCACCGTGTCCAAATCAATCACGCAGAGAGCTTTTTTTGTGTCGGCGTCAAAGAGGATATTGTTCAGCTTGGTATCGTTGTGCGTAACCCTTAAAGGAAGCTTTCCCGCCGCCAGAAGGTCGGTCAATAGGCTGCTGTCCTTTTCCCGCTCCAGCGCAAAAGCAATTTCCTTTTCCGCCAGCTTTGCCCTGCCCAGCTTATCCCGCTGGACGGCCGCCGTAAAATCTTGAAAGCGGGATGGCGTGTTGTGGAAATTGGGAATGGTTTCGTGCAGGGTTTCCGCCGGGAAATCGGCCAGAAGCCGCTGGAAATTTCCAAAGGCAACGGCGCTGTCGTAGAAATCCTTTTTACTTTCCACCTGCTCAAGACAAAGGGTGTTTTCTATAAACAGAAGCACCCGCCAGAAATTGTCGTCAGCGTCCTCATAGTAGTTTTCGCCGCTTTTGGTTTTCACCACATTGCGCATTTCCCTGTCGGGGTCGCCGCCGTTTGCAATGATAATTTTGCGGAGATATTCCGTAACGTTTACCAGATTTTCCATGAGCTGTCGGGGAGCCTTGAAAATAGTGTGGTTTATCCGCTGTAAAATGTATTGCTTTTGACGGCCATTTGGCGTCTCATAGGTGAGAAGAAAGGTATCGTTGATGTGGCCGTTTCCATAGGGGCACATTTTTTTTAAGACGCCCTCCGTGGCAAATTGTGAAATTGCATCTTTGATAATGTCGTCGGTTAGATTTTTCATAGGTTTCCTTTGTTCCTCGTTTTCGCAAAATTTTTAAAAATAAATTTTTACTGACTGTCCATGGTTATCCAGCGCATCTCCATGGGCTCAAGGTCTAGCTGGCAGGAGAGGATTCCTTCTATATAAATGTCGGTCTGCCTTGGCTCCTTGGTGTTGTTAATCACCGCAATTTTACCTGTTTTTTCAAACACGGCAAGCTCCGTGTCCACGTTTGAGGAATAGTACTTTTTCATCTCCGCTTCCCGGTGGGCGGCATAGTAGATAGCGCGCAGGAGAATACGGCAGTTCTGCGGGGAGTAGGGAAGCCCCGTAAAGTAGACGCTTCTGCCTTTTCCGTATTCATTTACCACAAGGCGGCTGTACTTTCCGTCCATATTTAAAATTTGATAATGCCCGCCCTGAGCGTAAATACGGCTTTTGCCCTCGCCAAAATCAATTTCATCCTGAATATCTTCTAAAATAAAGTGGCTGCTGTCCATCTCGTTGTATTTGTCGGTGCTCATGGAAAAACCTAGTTCCCGATCGACGCCCAGCACGTCGGAGAGCTGGAAAAAGCGTCCCTGATACTGGCAGGCGGTGGGCTCTCCCACGCCGATAAAGCCGCCGCCCTCATCCACAAATCTGCGGATAGCGCATACAACCTGCTCATCCTTCCAATTTTCCGCGCCGCTCCATGAGGTGTAAGCATCCCCGGCGTTGATGATAACTTTAATTTCCGAATCGATGCCCTGCTTTACCTCGTCAAAGGTGATAAATTCCACGTCGATGGGCATCCCGCTTAAGGCCTCGATAACGCCCACATAGGAATAAATTTCCCTGTACCAGAGGGCGTGATGAACCTGATTTGCCATCCATCTGCGCAGATTACCCCAGCAGTTTAAGATGGCAACCTTGAAGGGAGCCGTGTAGGCCGGGCCGTCCATATTTTCGTGTATCTGCCGGAATTCGTCCACCACTTTTTGGATTTGAACGATGAAACCGGGCCAATTGATTGCAAGCTTTAAATAGCCGCCGTAGCCGATTCTGTCAAGAGGGGAACGCAGAATAGCCCGCCGGGCTTTCATCCAATTATCCTGCGCTTCCCCGATAGGGTCTCCGCCCTCGGTGAACACGTCAGGGAAGAAATAAGGGAGAAGCCGCCCTTCCGTGTATTTTACTCCTTTGATATCCGAAATCATGCGCAGGGTCACGCCGTCGCCCACGGAGCCCACCACCGCGTCAAGACCGATGTTTGCGAAATATTTTCCAAAGGGCTCCGTCCCAATCCAGTGGTCTCCAAGGAACATCATGGCTTCCTTGCCGTAGCTGTGTACGATATCCACCAGTTCCTTTGCCAGCTTGCTTACCTCAATTTGCTGAAATTCAATAAAATCCCTAAACTCCTTGGAGGGCGTTCTGAAAATGGAATTGTGGTAGCCCTCGTCCACGATAAATTCAGGGCGGAATTTATAGCCGGCCCACTTTTCAAACTGCTCCAGAATGTAGGGGCTGACGCTGGCGCTGTAGCCAAACCATTCCACAAATTTTTCCCGCTTTTTGTCGTCGAAGGTTAAGGTAAACTGATGGAAAAAGGTGGTAAAGCGCACCACGTCCACCTGAGGGTTGGCCTCGCACCACTTCTTCAGCTTTTCCTTTACGTAGGCCTGCGTTTTGGGCTGGCGGACGTCGTAGGTGAGCTGATGGGGGGCGTCCTTCCAGTCGTTGGTGATAAAGTTGTACATATGTACCGGATCCCAGATAAGAAAAGCCAAAAAGCTTACAGTGTACTGGTGATAGGGAACCGTTTCGATGACAACCTCCCCCGATGCTTCGTCGTACTCCCATTTATCGGGGGGCACTACCTGTCCGGTAGTCCTGTCAATCACCTCCCACCAGCGCCTCGGGGAGTCGATGGTATTTACTTTTAGCTGCTCCGTGTGGAAGCCCTTCATCAATTCTATCCGAAGGGAGGTATCCTTGGCGGTAATCCTGTCGCTGATAAGATACTCCTGCTGAATCTCCTCAGGGTGGCTCATTGCCCAGTCGTTGTCTTTTCTGGTGGTGTAGTAGGTGGCGTATATTTTGGCGTCCTGACTTAAAAGGGCATCCGGCATCTCCGTTCCGTCGCAGTCCCGCAGGGCGTCGGCGCCGAGAAGCTCCTTAAGCCGTATTGTCTCTTCAACCATATCCACGTCTGTAGGCAGCGTCAGCCTGCCCGTGCTTTCTGTTTTCATGCTTTTCCTCATTTCTGCGCTGCTTTTTGCACAAGCATTTATGCTTGTAGCATTTATGCTTGTAGCATTTATGCTTGCAGAGTTTGTGGATGCAGCGCAGACACAAACTCCCCCCGTGAAAGATTTATCTTTCACTCTTACGTTCCCTCCGCAATATAAATCCCTCTTAAAATATAGTATAAATTATACCCGCAGTCAGTGGGCGGTTCAAGTTTTTATTTAAAAATGCCTATATCCAAAAAGAATGAAATAGTGTACAATAAAAAACGTAGCTGTTTTTTACATAAGATCCGGAGGGATAGGAGATGGATATATTCAGTATATTGACGATGGTTGGCGGGCTGGCGCTGTTTCTCTATGGAATGGACGTGCTGGGGGACGGACTAAAAAAGGTATCCGGCGGCAAGCTGGAGATTATCCTTGAAAAGCTCACCTCCAACAAACTGATGGCAATCCTTTTGGGAGCGGGGGTAACGGCGGTAATTCAGTCGTCCTCGGCGACGACGGTTATGGTTATCGGTTTTGTAAATTCTGGGATTATGAAGCTTACGCAGGCAATAGGCGTTATTCTTGGGGCAAACGTGGGTACTACTGTGACGGCATGGCTTTTGAGCTTAACCGGGCTTGAAGGCTCTGGTTTTTTCCTTCAGCTTTTAAAGCCCTCGTCTTTTTCGCCAGTGCTTGCTATTGTGGGCGTCGCTATTTTGAGCATGAGCAAAAAGGGACGGCATAAGGATGTGGCGACCATTATGATTGGTTTTGCCGTTTTGATGATTGGAATGGATACCATGTCGGGCGCGGTAAAGCCCTTGGCGGAGGTTCCTGAGTTTACCAATATTCTGCTGATGTTCTCCAATCCAGTGCTTGGGATGCTGATTGGCCTTGTCCTCACGGCAATTATGCAGTCCTCCTCGGCTTCCATAGGTATCCTGCAGGCCATGTGCGTGTCGGGAGCGGTGAGCTATTCCACGGCGATTCCGATTATTATGGGGCAAAACATAGGCGACTGCGTGGCGGCGCTTCTCTCCAGCGCGGGCGCGGGAAAGATGGCGAAGCGGGCGGCGTTTATCAACCTTTATTATAAAATCATCAAGGCCGCGGCGTTTATGGTTATTTTTTATACGCTGAACGCCTTTCTTCATTTTGAGTTTTTAGGCAGACCGGCCAGCGCGCTGGGGGTTGCGGTTATCCATACGACCTTCAACATAGCGGCGGTGATTCTTATTTACCCTTTTACACAGATACTGGAAAAGCTGGCTTATCTGACGTTTCCAAAGAGCGATGCGGAAAATCAGGCGCAGGAAGCCTCCAAGAGAGAGATTCAGATTTTGGACGCCCGTTTCTTAAGCCGTCCGGGCCTTGCGCTGCAGCACTGTAAGAACGCGGCCATTGACATGGCGAATCTTGCAAGGGAAAGTTTATTTTTATCTATCCAACTGTTGAACGAGTTTGAAAAAGGCGCGGCGGATAGGGTGATAGAGCTGGAAGAGCTGGTGGACCATTACGAGGACGAATTAGGCTCCTATCTGGTAAAATTAAGCAGTAAGCACTTGACGGAAAAGGACAGTCAGGAAGTTTCGGTTCTGCTCCATAGTATCGGCGATTTTGAGAGAATTTCGGATCATGCCATTAACATTATGGAATCCGCGGAGGAAATGAACGAGAAAAAGCTGTATTTTTCCAAAAAAGCGGAGGAGGAGCTGAAGGTTTTTACCGCGGCAGTCAAGGACATTGTAAATACTACGGTTCAGGTATTTCAGGAGGAAGATTTGAAGCTGGCAAGCATGGTGGAGCCTATGGAAGAGGTTGTGGATTATCTGAATTCCGAGATAAAGAAACGCCATATAAAAAGGCTCCGCAAGGGAAAATGCACCATCGAGATGGGCTTTGTGCTCTCTGATATCACCACCAATTACGAGCGGGTATCGGATCATTGCTCTAACGTGGCGTTGTGCCTTTTGCAGTTAAATGAAGAAAATTTTGAGACCCACGGTTATCAGGACAGCTTATCGAACAGAGACAACGCGGCGTTTGAGGCGGAAGTAAGCCGCCTGCGTGAAAAATATCAATTGCCCAAAAAGCCGATAATGGAAAAATAAGGATTCCTTTCAAGTATAAGTCCGTTTTATAGGACAGCCAAAATGTTATTCTGATAATAGAAAAAGAAAATCAGAATGACAGGAGGCGGAATTTATGAAGGGATATTATGTGAGCAACGGTTATATGGGAATGGTAAACGGGAGCTATATGCTGTTTGCAAGCGAGGAAGAGTATCTGGAATATATGGAAAATTAAGGGATTGCAGGTATTGGAGAAGGAAAAATGGCAAAACGAATGGGAAGGCGGGCGCTCAGCCGGCCGGCCGAGGAGCTGGCTCCAGAGCTTTTGGGAAAGCTTTTGTGTAGACGGACGGCGGACGGAATCCTCAAATACAGAATTATGGAGACGGAATGTTACTGCGGCGAGGAGGACACGGCCTGCCATGCCAGCAAGGGAAAGACGGAGCGCACAAAGGTTCTCTATGAAAAAGGCGGGACGGCCTACGTATACCTCTGCTATGGAATTCATTCGCTTTTTAATGTGGTAAGCGGGAAGGAAGGGCATCCGGAAGCGGTTTTGATACGGGGCGTTGCCGGTTACAACGGGCCGGGGAAGCTGACGAAAGCGTTAAAAATCGACAGAAGCTTAAATGAAGCGGATATGGTGACTTCTGATTTGTTGTGGTTAGAGGACGACGGGAACAGGCCGGATTATATCAGGGCAAAGAGAGTGGGGATTGATTATGCCACAGAGGAGTACAGGGAGATTCTCTGGCGGTTTATTGTAAAGGACGATAGCTATAAGCCTGCTGGATAAGCCGCACGGGCTGTGTAAGGATGCGTTGCGCGAAAATATGTTATGTATGAATATGCTATGCACAAGGTGCGTTGTGCGAAAAAGTGCTATGGATGAATGTGCTATGCACAAAGTGAGCTATGCATAAGGTATGCTGTGTTGAAATACGAGGGAAGACGGCGAGCGATGGTGGAAATTATCTACGGAACAGGAAACAAGGCGAAAATTGAATATATGGAGAGAGCCTTAAAGCGGCTTCCTATTAAAATCGTGGGGCTTAAGGAGGCGGCTGCTAAAAGAAAAATTATACTTTCGGAGGTGGAAGAAAATGGCTCCAGCCCTCTTGAAAACGCCAGATTGAAAGCGGAGGATTATTATAGGCAGCTTGGCAGTCCCGTATTTTCCTGCGACAGCGGGCTATATTTGTGGAATTACGCTACAAAAGAGCTGCTGCCAGAGGAGGAACAGCCGGGAATTCACGTGCGGGGCCGGGGCGTTAAGCGGCTTAGCGACGAGGAACTGCTGGCTTATTATATCGGTCTGGTTAAAAAATACGGGCAGGTCTGCGGCAGGTTTAAAAATGGTATCTGCCTTGTTTGGGATGAAAATACCCAGACGGAGAGCATGGCGGAGGATTTGTGGGGGGAGCCTTTTCTTTTGACGGATACGCCGCACACAAAAAGAGTGGAGGGCTTTCCCTTGGACAGAATTTCCCTTGACTTGAAAACGGGAAAATATATTTATGACATAGAGGAAAACGCGCAGGAGGAAGAGACGGAAGGCCGCGGTTTCGAGCGTTTTTTTCGGGAGTTTTTGGAGGCGCGGGGGCTTATCTGACGGAAGTTTTGCAGAAAATAAGTAAAAAAAGACTGGCTGTGCGATAACTTACAGCTTTTCATATGTCTTAATGTGATTTATACTTAAAAATAAA
>JAMPGS010000121.1 GCA_023663815.1 Clostridium sp. | reverse complement strand
CTGACGGAGATTTTAAGGGACGAGTGGGGCTTTGAAGGTTATGTGATGACAGACTGGGGCGCTGTGGCAGACCGGGTAAAGGGAATTCAAGCGGGACTTGATTTAGAGATGCCGGGAAGCGGCGGCTTTAACGACGCCAAGATTGTGGCGGCGGTGAAGGACAGAAGTCTGGACGAGGCCCTTCTTGACGAGGCGGTGGAGCGCATCTTAAAGGTGGTATTTTCTTATGTGGATAACCGTCATCCTGAGGCGGTATTTGACCGGGATGCAGACCATGAAAAAGCCATAAAGATTGAGACGGAGTGCGCGGTTCTTTTGGAAAACAACGGAGCGCTTCCCTTAAAAGAGGATGCAAAGGTGGTATATATCGGCGAGTATGCCGCAAAGCCGCGCTATCAGGGCGGCGGCTCAAGCCACATCAACGCAAGCAAGGTTTTCTCCGCTCTTGAGAGCGCAAAGGCAAAAAGCCGCAACGTGTCTTATGTAAAGGGCTTTCCCTTTGACAAGGACGAGGAGAACGAGGAAGAATTGCAGGCGGCGGTAAAAGCCGCGAAGGAAGCCGATGCAGCCGTAATTTTTGCGGGACTTCCCGACGTCATTGAATCGGAAGGCTATGACAGGAAAGATATGAAGCTTCCGGCCTGCCAGAATAAGCTGATTGAGGCGGTGGCTCAGGTTCAGCCAAATACCATTGTGGTGCTGCACAATGGAAGCCCGGTAGAGACCCCTTGGGCTGATAAGGCGTCCGCAATTTTGGAAATGTACCTTGGAGGCCAGGGCGTGGGAGAGGCTGCGGACCAGCTTCTTTACGGGGAAGCAAACCCCTCCGGCCGTCTGGCGGAGACCTTCCCGCTGCGTCTTGAGGATAACCCAAGTTATTTGAACTTTCCAGGAGACGGGAAAAACGTGGATTATGCGGAGGGCATTTATGTAGGCTACCGCTATTACGATACAAAGAAGGTGCCGGTGCGCTGGGCCTTTGGACACGGCCTATCCTATACGACCTTTGAGTATAGCAATTTGAAAATGCCGACGGAAACGCTAAACGACGAGGGCAGTGCGAAAGTGACGGTGGACGTGAAAAATACCGGAACCGTGGCGGGTAAGGAAGTAGTGCAGCTTTATGTCAGCGACAAGAACGGTACGGCAGGCAGGCCCATAAAGGAGTTAAAGGGCTTTGCAAAAGTGCTTTTAAATCCGGGAGAGACGAAAACCGTGGAGTTTACTTTAACGGCAAGAGATTTGTCTTTCTATCATGAAGAGCTTAAAGACTGGTACGCGCCCAAAGGAACCTATGAGGTGCTGGTGGGACACGCCAGCGATGAGATTGCCCTAACCGGCGACCTTTCCTTTGAGACGAAAAAGCTTCCGCCTTTGTACGTGGACGGCTCCACTACCATAGGCCAGCTTTTAGAACACCCGGTAACGGCTCCGATGGCGGGCGAGATGATGCAGAAAATGCAGGAGATGATGCAGAGAGGAGCCGCAGAAAACACCGATGATTCTCTTGGCACAGGCGCGGAAATGCAGGAGGCTATGATGATGGGTATGCCGTTGAAATCGCTGGCAAGCTTTGCAGGCGCGGAGATGGCGGGAAAGATTGAGCAGATGACGGGCTCCTTAAATCAAATGCTGGGTAATCAGGCTTAAATTTTGCGCGGACTTTTTACATTTAATTTTTATATTTAATATAGAAGGAACTGTCCAAGAAGGCGATATGTAAATCACTGGACAGTTCCTTTTTTTAATGCTATTGTAAGTATAAGTTTAAGGACTGCGGCGGATTGCAAAGGGAAAGATTTATTCTAACTAAGCGGCGCAGTTTCAATGCGGAAAAATAAAAAACGGAGGACTTACATATGGAAGGAAAAATGAAAACGGCGGTGATGCTCGGCATTGGAAAAATGGGGTTTGAGGAGCGCGACATTCCAAAGCCGAAGGACGACGAGGTGCTGGTAAAGCTGGAATATGTGGGAATTTGCGGGAGCGACATGCATTACTATGAAAGCGGGGCGATTGGCGATTACGTGGTAAAGCCGCCTTTTGTGCTGGGGCATGAGCCGGGCGGTACGGTTGTGGAAGTTGGAAAAGATGTAAAGCATTTAAAGGTGGGCGACAGGGTGGCGCTGGAGCCGGGGAAAACCTGCGGCCACTGTGAATTTTGCAAGACGGGACGCTACAACCTTTGTCCCGACGTGGTCTTTTTTGCAACGCCGCCGGTGGACGGGGTGTTTCAGGAGTATGTTGCCCATGAGGCGGACTTGTGCTTTAAGCTGCCTGACAACGTGGATACCATGGAAGGGGCGTTGATTGAGCCCTTGGCGGTGGGATTCCACGCGGCCATGCAGGGCGGCGCAAGAGCGGGGCAGACCGCGGTGGTTATGGGAGCGGGCTGTATTGGTTTGGTAACCATGATGGCCCTGAAAGCTATGGGCGTGTCGAAGGTTTACGTGGTGGATATTATGGAAAAGCGTCTGGAAAAAGCTATGGAATTGGGCGCGGACGGAGTGATTAACGGCGGCAAAACCGATGCAGTGGAGGAAGTGATGCGGTTGACGGAGGGAAAAGGATGCGACCTTGCAATTGAGACCGCTGGGACGGAGATTACCACCGTGCAGACAATTCACATGACGAAAAAGGGCAGTACCATCGTGCTGGTGGGCTACAGCAAGAGCGGCAAGATGACCCTTCCCATGAGCCTTGTGCTGGACAAGGAGCTGACCTTCAAGACAGTGTTCCGCTACCGTCATATTTATCCCATGGCAATCGAGGCCGTGGCTTCCGGCAAGGTGAATTTAAAAGGCATTGTAACCAATGTGTTCGAGCTTGACGAGGTGCAAAAAGCCATGGACGACAGCGTAAACAATAAAGCCGATATTGTAAAAGCGGTTATTAAGATTTAGGAGAAATTTAAATGGCGTTAAGAGAAAAAGTACGGACCGTGATGGAGCGGGCCGTGGAGAACTGTGAAGTGGCGGGCGTTAATCTGCTGGTGGAGAAGGACGGGGAGGAAATCTGCTATTGTCAGGCCGGTATGGCGGACAGGGAAGCGGGCCGGTCTATGGACAGGGATACCATTTTGCGGCTTTACTCCCAGACAAAGCCGGTGACGGCGGCCGCGGCAATGATTTTATTGGAGCGGGGCTTGTTGGATATCGACCAGCCGGTGTCCGATTTTCTTCCGTCCTTTGGGAAGCAGTTTTATTTTGCGGAGGGAGAAGGAATCGGCGAGGAAGTAAAGCCCGTGATACAGCCCATGCGGGTGTACGAGCTTCTGCGCATGACTTCCGGGCTGGTTTATCCCGACGAGATAACGGCGGCCGGGCGGCAGGCGAAAGCCGTTTTTGACGAGGTTGATAGGAAGCTTTTTACAGAGGAAGCAATGACGACTAGAGAGATAGCCGACAGGCTGGGCGGCTGCACGCTGGCCTTTGAACCCGGCAGCTCATGGAGGTACGGCAGCTCGGCGGACGTGCTTGGGGCGGTGATTGAGGTTGTCTCCGGGATGAGGTTTGGAGATTTTTTGGAAAAAGAAATTTTCGGGCCCCTTGGAATGAAGGACACCGCTTTCTGGGTGCCGGAGGAAAAGCGAAGCCGCTTGGCGGCGGCTTACGAGACCGTTGTAAAAGAGGGAAAAAATACCCTAGTGCGCTTTGAGGGGCGGCATCTGGCTATCAGCGATAGAATGGAAAAACCGCCTGCCTTTGAATCCGGCGGGGCTGGTCTGGCATCCACGCTGGACGATTATGTACGCTTTGCCCGTATGCTCCTTCAGGGCAGAAGTCTGGACGGCGTCCGTATCCTTCAGCCTGCCACGGTGCGCTATATGACCGGCGCGGAGCTGATGGAGCCCCAGCAAAGGGCCTTTAATCTCTGGCCTAGCTTGGAGGGATTCAGCTATGGGAACCTTATGCGGGTCTGCAAGAATCCCGGACGCGCAGGTTATCCCACCGGCGAGGGAGAGTACGGCTGGGACGGCTGGCTGGGTTCTTATTTTGCCAATTTCCCAAAGGAAAATATGACGATTTTAATGGGAATTCAAAAGAAGGATGCGGGCACCTTTGCCCTCACCAGAAAACTGCGGAACGCGGTGCTGACGGAGCTGCTGTAAGAGGTAAGAAGGGAAAAAGAGTTTCTTTATGGAATGTTAATTGCAAATAGAAGGGGGAAGTGCTATACTAAATAAGAGTAAGGGCTGAAAGAGGCTTTCAGCCCTTTATGCTTTGCAATATTGCAGGCAGGGCATGAGGTAAAAGGGATGAAGAAGAGAATTTTGTATCTAATTGCCAGTTTGATTTTGGCGGGCGCGCTGGCAGGGTGCGCCGACGGAGGAGGACAGAAGGTTTCACCGGAAGATACCGGGGAAAATTCAAATATACAGCAGACGCAAGGGGCAGCCGCGGCGAATCCCATGCAGGATGCGGAGGAGGATCTTTACGGGGACTTCCGCGAGGAGGGCGGCGAGATTGCTTTTGTATCAAGCGGAGGTATCAATGACGGCAGCTATAACGAGTCTATTTATGAAGGGATTCGTGTGTACGCACAGGCGGCCGGCGTTTCCTTTTCCTGCTACAATGTGGATGCGGGCGATGTGACAGGGCGTGTAGATGTGATTGAAAGCGCCATTTTTAACGAGGCGAAGGTGATAGTCTGCGCGGGCTATGATTTTCAGGAGGCAGTGGGCGAGCTGCAGGAGGTTTATCCTGAAATAGTTTTTCTGATGGTTGACGGTATTCCCGTTGATGCAAAGGGCGAGCCTGTGGAGATAATGAAAAACGTGCATTGTATTTCCTTTGCGGAGGAGCAGGCGGGTTATTTGGCGGGCTATCTTACAGTACTGGAGGGATATCGAAGTCTGGGCTTTATCGGCGGAAAGAAAGCTCCTGCCGTTGAGAGATACGGCTATGGCTACCTGCAGGGAATCGACGCTGCGGCGGCGGAGCTTGGTCTTGAGAATGTGGAGGTAAATTACTGGTATGCCGGGACTTTTCAGCCGGAGCAGAAAATTTATGATAAGGCTTCCAAATGGTACGCGGGGGGAACGCAGGTGATTTTTGCCTGTGGAGGCGCTCTTTACGAGTCCGTGCTGGAAGCGGCAGAGAAGGAGAACGGCCTGCTAATTGGAGTGGACGCCGACCAAAGCGGCATTTCGGAGCGTTTTTTAACCAGCGCGGTAAAGGATGTGTCAAATGCGGTGGTTGTCTCGCTGGACAGCTATTATGCGGTGGGGCACAGATGGCCGGACGAGTTTGCCGGGCAGAATACTAGTTACGGCGTGAAGGATAATTGTGTGGGAATTCCCGTGTTGAAAACCAGATGGAGATTTAAAAATGTTACCATGGAGAAATACTATGAAATCAGCAGACAAATGAAGCAGGATCAAATATCTGTGTCTGACGAAATCGAAGAACAGCCCCATGTATCATCTATTACGGTAAATTATGGGTAAGCGCAGGAGGATGAGGGGTGTATAAGAAAGATAGAAAGCTGAAAAAGGGAGTATTCCTTTTGTCTGCAGGGATAATGCTGCTAGCGGGAATTTTGTACGGATGCGGCAAAGAAGCGGCTGTCAGTGGAGACGACGTCGAAGCGGTCAGCATGAAGGAAAGGGAAGAAGCAAATTTAGAGGAGCTTACAAGGGGAGAAGTACAACTGACAGCGGACGCGTTAAAAGGGTATGTTTCCGGCAGCCTTGCGGTAAAAGAGGATACGCCGAATCAAATGGTTTGTTCGTTGACGATGCCGCAGATTCCGGGAAGCGACGACGCTTATGTGTATCTGTTCACGCAGGAATGTTTTGACGTCTCGGAGGGACTGACGGGGCAGCCGGTTGCATCGGGGAAAAAGGGGAAAAGCTGTGAGATTGCCTTTTCTTATAGGAAGGATTATCTGTTTAGGCAGCTTGTCCCGGCTCTTTTGATGGAGGGACAGTATGTTCCCGTGGGAGAAGGAATGTACCTGTCGAATCCGGAGGCTTTGGCGGCAAATCAAGAGGATTACCCGGACGTAGGATCCAAAAAGGGCATCTTGTTAGACCCGACTATGCTGGGAACGGATAAACTGACCGATTTGGATGTGAAGCACACGATTTACAATATTCCCCTGTCCATTATTATGGGGGAGACGACGGACGAGAATTACCCCACAATCACCTATATTCATGAGGGGAAAGAGTACCTTTTTAACGGGAAAACGGTAAGCGATTACGACGGGCTGTTTACCTATTTGACGGAGCTGGGCGTGTGTTCTACAGCGGTGGTATTAAATGATTGGAATGATAACCATTTAGAGATGATTCACCCCAAAGCGCGGAATCAGAAAAGCAGCGTATACTATTACATGTTTAATACCGAGGAGGAGGAAGGCATCAGGGAGCTTGAAGCGGTGGCCTCTTTCCTTACCGAAAGGTACTCTGACGGGGAGCATGGAATGATACATAATTGGGTGGTTGCCAATGAAATCAACCAATCCAAA
The DNA here is from genome assembly GCA_023663815.1 of Clostridium sp. Classification (GTDB taxonomy): domain Bacteria; phylum Bacillota; class Clostridia; order Lachnospirales; family Lachnospiraceae; genus Suilimivivens. The sequence continues at coordinate 3,857 of JAMPGS010000121.1, read as the reverse complement.
ACATGGAATTATATGGAGACGGAGGATCCGGTGTATTACGCCGAGGAGTTTGAGAAGGCTTTTCGCATTTTTTATCAGGCCGCCAGAAGTAATTACGCCAACGCAAGGGTGTATTTCAGCATAGACCATTATTGGAACAATAATAAGGGCAATAACAAGGATTATTTTAACGCAAGGGATTTGATGGAGGCTTTCAACGACGCCGCAACGGCCCATGGAAATTATGACTGGGGCATCGCCATACATCCATACCCTGAGCCCCTTACCCGTGTAAATTACTGGTCCACTCAGCTTGACAAGACGCAGGCGGCGGAAATAGTCACGGTCATGAATCTAAAGGTGCTGACGGACTTTTTAAAGCAGGACAAGTATTTAGACAGCGCAGGGGACGTGCGGAGCATTATGATTACCGAGCTTGGCTTTTCTTCTAAGGGTGGGGAAAAGCTGCAGGCGGCGGCTTTCGCTTACTGCTATCATATTGTGAACGCCAATCCTTACATAGACGCTTTTATTTTAAACAGGCAGACGGATGCGCCGGAGGAAGTAGCTACCGGCCTTGCTTTCGGCCTTTACGGGTACGACCATTCCGAGAAATATATCAAGGAAGTTTTCCGATACATAGACACGGACAAGGCGCAGAATTATTTGAACTTTATGCTAAATATATTGGGGGCGGAAAGCTTGGAGGAGGCGCTAAGCTGGGCGGAGTAGTGACGGTTAGGATTGGCTGAGCTTTTGATTTGATTGCAAAATATTGCGAAATTATGGTGTTGTCAATCTTTGATACATTCTCATCAGCTCTGCCACGCACTTGCTTTCGGTCATGTCCCTGACGGAGAAACCGTACGCCGCCATGACGGCCCTGTCGTTGTCCTGATGGGCTTTCCGCAGCTTGGGGGGCATGGTCAAATCATCATAGAGGTCCGCAAGGGAGCTGTCCGGGTAAAGGGCGCGGGCGTCTAGGATAGCTTGGGCGGTCTGCTCGATTTTTGACTTTTGGGCATCGGTGGGCGTGGGCCAAGGGAAGTTGTTGTAGACAATATCCTTGGAGTAGCGGTAATCACTTTTGATACGGCCGCAGACAGCCCGTGTCCATGCCATATGGACGTTCGAGGTCAAGATTCCAAAGAGATAAATATTACCACCGGGGATAAGCTGCACGGCATTATTTACCAGTATATCTGGAGATACAAACCCAAAAGGAATATATCGGCGATTTTCAGAAGAATGGCAAGGAATGATGATATACTCACTATCGGGATGCCGGATTTCTTGGAATAAAGTCGGAGTATCCGCGCTTTTTTGCGTGGCCGCCTTTGTGCTGTTTTGCCGGAATTGCCTGACCTGTTCTACCCGCTCCATGATAAATGGAGATTTGCGCAATTCAGAAGGAGATGCGCCGACCAGCCATAGGCAGTAGCGGGTTTTATTATTGATGTACTCGGCTGCGCCGTATATTTGCCGGATAAATTTTTCTGTTTCCGGTTCACGTTTAAGCAGTTCGTCGCGTTCTTCAGGGGAGAGGAATAGAAAGCCCCCGTCTGTTGGTTTGTTACCATATACCATTTGCGGTACGTTGCAAATAGAAGTAGAGCGGTTATCAATGAATACATTGGGTGCATCAAGCAGGTAGGGGTTAATATTTTCAACTTCCTGATACCGCTCCGTTGTGTAAATCCGTTTGGGCTGTGAATTGGGCGCACAACTAAACCCAACAATCACACAATGAACATGGGCCTTGATGCTGGCCTCGCTGTCCCAGCGGAAAGTACGGTGGGCGAAGTCGATATGGATGCAAAATTGTTCATAAAGCGGTTTCCAAACGCCCGCTACCTGTTCGCCCTGCGTGATGGAATTGGTAGACACGAACGCTGTCCGAATGGCAGTTCCCTGCATCAGTTGAGCGGCCTTAAAATACCAGCCGGAAATATAGTCAATCTTGCCTGCAGTTTTGTAAGGTTTGCCTTTCTCATCTACATAGACGGACAAAATATCCGCTTTCTGCGCTTTGCTTTGCAGGGAATAGCCAACAAAGGGTGGATTTCCCATCATATAGTTCAGTTCATATTTTGGAACTGCGCTTGCCCAATCGATTTGAAGGGCGTTCCCCTCTGTGATATTGGCATAGGATTTTAGAGGTAGAAAATCCAAGGACAAAGGCACCACGGCCTCAGTCTCCCGCATCATCTGGCTTTCTGCAATCCACAGGGCGGTTTTAGTCACGGTTACAGCAAAATCATTAATCTCAATGCCGTAAAACTGGCCGATGGAAACTTGAATCGGGTCTCCCGCATCAAACATAATTTGACCCTGATGGAGCAGAAAAAGCGCCTCGTTTTCCAGACGCCGGAGAGAGATGTATGTTTCAGTTAAGAAGTTTCCAGAGCCACAGGCCGGGTCGAGGAATTTTAGGCTGGCCAGCTTTTTTTGAAAGGCTTTCAGCCGGGCCTTGCGGGTTTTGTCAACTGTAATCGTTTTGATTTCCGCCAGCTCGCTTTTTAGTCCATCTAGGAAGAGCGGGTCAATTACCTTGTGGATATTCTCAAGGCTGGTGTAGTGCATCCCGCCGGAACGCCGGGTCTCTGGGTTCAGCGTGCTCTCAAAGACCGCGCCAAAAATAGTGGGGCTGATGTCGCTCCAGTTGAAATTTTCGCTGGCATTTTCCAGAAGGAGTGTTTTCAGTTCTTCGGTGAAAGGCGGAATTTCGACGTCCTCGTCGCTGAACAAGCCGCCGTTGACATAAGGGAACGCCGCCAGCGCCGGGTTGTCGTCTGCAAGATACTTGTCCCGCTGCTCCGGTTTTTGGTCTAAAATCTTGAATAACTCCACCAGAGCTTTGCGAATACCGTTGACAGGAACGTCCTTCAGATAATCATGGAACATGCTCTTGCCGCCGAAAATCCCAGCGTCCTCTGCGTAAAGGCAGAATACCAGCCGGACGCAGAGCTTGTTTAAGCTTTGAAGCGTTGACTGGCCGCTGGGGTCTTTGTACTGTTTTAAAAGCGCGTCGTAGAATACCCCTACCAGTTCGCCGGCCTGCAGAGAAACTTCCATTTCTTTTTTGAGGTGTTCATTTCCGGTATCCACCAGAAATTGCAGGCGGTAGTATTCCTTCTCCAAATTTTCCAGAAGGATTATTTCAGGGTCGCCGCCGGGCCGTTCCATGTCGTATACGTGAAACTCGGCAAAATTGCAAATCACAATCCAGCGCGGCCGCTGAGAATAAGGTAGTTCAGCGGCGTACCGCTTGGCCTGCTGGAACGGGGACAGAAGGGAGCCGTCGGACTGCTTGATAGCCGCTTTCAAATTCTTGTCGATGCTCTTTTGCTCAATCAGCACATGGGTAGAGGGAATAATGCCGTCAATGAAGCTGGTGTGGTCCAGCTTCACCTGTTCCTCAAATGTGATGAAGCTGCCTACATCTTCGACGCCCAGCACATCAGAGAGCAGCGTCAGCCAAAAGGTCTGGCTCTGGCCTTTTTCGTACCCTTTATCTTTCCAGTGAGCCGCAAACTTTTTGGCGGCCGCTTTCTGCTGCGTATCAGTCATATTTTTACCTCAATGTTAATTAGATATTGGAAATGGGTTGCCTGTAAGGGGTTATATCTTTAAAATTTACTATATCACGTGGAAGGGGGTTATGCTAACTGCATAATTTCGGCTTCAATTTCTTCTACATCATTTGATGTCAATTCGGGAAAAAAAGCAGGTATTTCTTCTACTGAGATTCTCCCCTTTTTTAACATTGTTATCGCATTTCTTTTGGTTGCTTCTCTTGCTATATCTCTCGCGTAAGTTTTCATTATCTGCTCATCATCAAATAAACTCATCATAATCGTTACTACCTCCATTTCTCT
>JAMPGS010000120.1 GCA_023663815.1 Clostridium sp. | reverse complement strand
CATAGCTGCCTGAAGCTCGTCGTTAATGAGAATCATAATAATATCCGCTTTTTTAGCGGCTTCCGCCGCCGTATATACTTCAAATCCCTGCGCCTCGGCCTTTGCCCAAGATTTTGAACCCTCGTAAAGACCGATAATCACATGACATCCCGATTCCTTTGCGTTTAAGGCATGGGCATGTCCCTGACTGCCATAGCCGATAACCGCGATTGTTTTTCCCTCCAGCATGGAAAGATTGCAGTCTTCCTGATAATAAATATTTGCCATTTTTAATTTCCTCCTCTTTTTCATTGTCTATCGTTCTATCACTTAAACTGTGCCTACAGATAAGTAACGTTCTCCGAGCCTCTTTGAAGCCCCGCGATTCCGGTTCTTGCAACCTCCAGTATCTCATAGCCTTCCAAAAGGTTAATAAAGGCGTCAAGCTTCGCCTGATTTCCGGTGAGCTCTATAATCAGGCTGTCCGAGGCCACGTCGATAATTTTCGCCCGAAAAATATCCGCCACCGCGATAATCCCCTGCCGCTGCTCGCCGCTTGCCTTTACCTTAATAAGAGCCAGCTCCCGGTAAACGCTGCTGTCCGGCTTTAACTCCCTGATATCCCGCACGTCCACCAGCTTTGCAACCTGCTTTTCAATTTGATCGAGAATTTCATCGTCCCCCGACGCGGTGATGGTGATTCTCGTATAACGGGGGTCGCCAATGACGCCTGCCGTGATACCCTCTATATTGTAGCCTCTTCTTGAAAAAAGCCCTGAAATACGGCTCAAAGTACCGGCATTATTATCTACCAGCAATTGAAAAACTTTTCTTCGCAATTGTCCGTCCTCCTAACATATGAAAAGTATTTTATCAATATCCCCCGGAAAAGTCAACTTACACAATTAACTAGACATTGATTTATTTTATTCTGTTTCGACGCACTTTTGAAGCGCCAAGGTGCCTGTGCGGGCTACCTCCACAATGCTAAAGCCTTTAAACATGCCGATAAACAATTGAATCCTATCCGGTGTGTCGCACATTTGTATCAGCATCATGCTTTTGGACATATCCACGATGCGCGCCCCCATAATTTCACAGATTTCCATGATTTCCCGGCGGTTTGTTTTGTTGTACTTTATCTTCATGAGAAGCAGCTCCCGGCTGATGCTGCTCGTTTCGTCAAAGGTTTTCACCTTGATAACGTCCAGCTTTTTGTTGAGCTGTTTTTCTATCTGCTCGATGGTGCGCTTGTCGCCGCTGCTGACAATCGTCATGCAGGATACGGCGGAATCGTCCGTTTCTCCCACCGCAAGGGAATCAATGTTGAAGCACCGTCTTGAAAAAAGTCCCGCCACCTTGCAGAGCACGCCGGAACGGTTTTCCACTAACACTGAATATATTTTTTTCATAAAATATCCTCTTTTCTTATTCCCGCGTGCAACATGCTTGCGGCGGGTTTTTGACTTACGCAGACACATTCATGCGGGCAAAAGTCCGCCAGCGTCCGCTTAATGATAAAGAATCTTCCGCTTTACAAGCCCTTATATCACATTAATTACTTTACCAAATCCATAGGGTTAATAACACATTCCATGAGTACCGATTCGTCTTTTTCAAGAAATTCATCCAAAACCTCATTTGCCTTATCCATATTCTCAAGGCGCAGGAATTTCATATCATAGGCGGAGGAAAGCTTCTCCAAGTCCGGGCTTCCCGACAAATCCACCACTGAATAATTGTCTTTATAGGTGTAATGCTGAAATTCCCTCACCATGCCCAGATAATTATTTTTAAGGACAATGATTTTTACCGGAATATGGTGCTGGCGCATGGTGGCAAGCTCCATCATAGACATTTGGAAGGAACCGTCCCCGCACACCGCAATTACCTGCCTCTTTTTGTCGGCCAGCTTTGCGCCCATGGCCGCCGGGATAGAATACCCCATAGTTCCCATGCCCCCGGAAGTTAAAAATTTGCCCTTCTTTACCACATGATATCCGCAGGACCAAATTTGATTCTGTCCCACATCAGCCACGTAAATGCCGTCCTCCTCCATCTTATCGGAAAGCATGGTAATAAACCCAGCGGGATCCACGTAAGCCGGGTCAGGATTTCGCTTAGGCGCCATGGTCTGCCTGTATTCGTTCAGCGTTGCAATCCATTCCTTGTGCTGGGAGGAAAAATCAAGGGAAAGGAGATCCTCAAAAATATGTTTGGCGTCGCCCACAAGAGGAACGGTAGGCCCCACGTTCTTACCGATTTCCGCGGGATCCACGTCCATATGTACAAGAACCTTGTTGCTGATAATGAGATCCGGCTGGTTTACAGCCCTATCGGCCACCCGCGCCCCTACCATCAAAAGAAGATCCGATTCATTCATGGCCCGGTTGGCGTAAGCTTTTCCGTTGTTGCCCACCATGCCAAAGTACAGGGGATGCCTTGTGGGCATGACGCCAATTCCCATCATGGTGGAAACCACAGGGATTTCCTTTGCCTCCGCAAAGGCCAGCAGTTCCTTCTCCGCGTTCGATAAAAGCACGCCGCCGCCCGCGCAGATTAAGGGGCGTTTTGCCTTTTCCAGCTCCGCGGCAACCTTTTTAATCTGCACGGTATTGCCCTTCACCGTGGGCTTGTAGGTGCGCATGGAAACGGATTCAGGGTAAACAAACTTTTTGATCTCCGCATTTTGAATGTCGCAGGGCACGTCGATCAAAACGGGCCCCCGCCTGCCTGTGTTTGCAATGTGGAAAGCTTCCTTGAAAATCCGCGGAATATCGTTCACGTCCTTTACCAGATAGCTGTATTTTACAAAAGACTCCGCCGCTCCGGTGATATCCGCCTCCTGAAAAACGTCGCTGCCAATCAGCTCCGAATTTACCTGTCCGGTAATGCAGATAAGGGGAATACTGTCCGCAAAGGCCGTTGCAATTCCGGTAAGCACGTTGGTTGCTCCCGGCCCTGAGGTTACAGCACAGACCCCCACCTTTCCCGATACTCTGAAAAAACCGCTGGCCGCGTGGGCGGCGTTCTGCTCCGTCCTTATTAAAATCGTCTGAATGGGCGACGTGAGAATACTGTTATAAAATGGGCAGATAGCCACTCCGGGATACCCGAACACATACTCTACGCCCTCTTCCTCCAAACACCTTATAATTGCATCTGCTCCTGTCATTTTCTCGTCCTTTCTTCAATATTTTTGCAGGATTTCCTGAATTTTCTATTTTTTTGATTGCATTTTTGTGATTTTATGCATTTTTACTTTGTAAGCCATGTTTTACTTATAAGCCCAAAAGCTGCTTTGCCACCCGCACCGCGTCGGCCGCGTCCTTGGAATATCCGTCGGCTCCGATTTCCTTGGCATAGTCGGCGGTTATCACCGCGCCGCCAATCATAATCTTTGCGTCTATTTGTTTCTCCCTGACGTAATCCACCACCCGCTTCATTTCCTGCATGGTGGTTGTCATAAGCGCCGAAAGAGCAATAATCTCCGCATGGTATTTGACGGCCGCCTCGGCAATTACTTCCCTTGGCACGTCCTTTCCCAAATCAATCACCTGAAAACCGTGATTTTTCAGCATCAAGGCCACCAGATTTTTTCCGATATCGTGAATGTCGCCCTCCACCGTGGCAATCACCACCACCGGCATCTCCTCCGCCTTCTCCCCCGTGGCAAGAAGCGGCTCCAAATATTCAATAGAAAGCTTCATTGCCTCCGCGCTGGCAATCAATTGTGGGAGGAAATAAGTTCCCTTGTCAAATAAATCCCCCACTTCCCCAATGGCGGGCAAAAGCAGCTCATTTAAAATAAAAGCCGCCTCATGGCCGCTTTCCACCGCGGCTTTTGTGTGCTCCTTTATCTGCTTCCGGTTTCCCTTCATCACATCCTGATAAAGTTGGTTGTTAAATAAGGCATTTTTACCATTTTCTATAGAAGAATTCTTCGCGGAGACTTCTCCCGCGGAGGCATTTTTTGTCGAAAATTCCTTTGCAGAGTTTTTCTTTGCGGAGGCCCCCTTCACAAGCCCTTCTCTTGCAGAAATTTCCTTTACAGACATTTCATTTGCCGAAGCCTCTCCATTTTTTGCACTGACAGCTTCGGCCCCCCCGCCGCTTCCCGCCTGAATCCGCGGCTGATAATCCTTCATTTTCTCAATGTAGCGAATGTCGCCGCCCTCCTTATTCATCAGAAGGTCGGAGGCAAAAGCCATATTTACCAAAAGCTCCTGAGAGGGATTGGCGATTGCCATGGTAAGCCCCGCCTGAATTGCCATCGTGAGAAAAGCCGTATTTACAAAGCTCCGCTCAGGAAGTCCAAAGGAAATATTGGACAGGCCGCAGATGGTTGCAAAGCCCTTGCGCTTGCAGTAGCGGATGACCTCAAGCACCTCCCCGGCGGCTTTGGGGTTTACGCCCGCCGTCGTTACCAGACCGTCCACTACAATATCTTCCTTTGTCATTCCTAGGTCAAGGGCCATGCCGCTTATTTTATTGATAATCTCGATTTTTTCTTCCAAACTGTCCGGCAGCCCCTTGTCGGACAGGGGAAGGAGAATAAACATTGCGCCGTACTTTTTTGCCAGAGGAAGAAGCTTTTCCAGCTTTTCCGTCTCGCCTGAAATAGAATTGATGAGGGCCCGGCCGGGATATCTGCGCAGCGCCGCCTCTATCACCTCCACGTGGCTGGAATCAATGGAAAGCGGCAGATTGGACGCCATGGTAATCTCATCCAGTACTTTTAACATCATTTCCTTCTCGTCGATACCGCTCATTCCCATATTGATATCGAGAAGGGCCGCCCCCTGAGCCTCCTGTTCCTCGGCAAAGGATAGTACCATATCCAGATTGCCTTCCCTAAGCTGGCCTTGAAGCTTCTTTTTTCCGGTGGGGTTGATGCGCTCCCCCACAATCATAAACGGTGAATTGAGCCCAAAGGAAATGGTTTTCCGCTCGCTGGAAAGATAGCGGAGACCTGCGCCTGATTTGGAGCTGATTTTAGCTGCTTCTGAACTGGTTTTAGCTGCTTTGAGACCGGTTTTATCTGCTTTTGAACCAGCCTTACCTGTTTGGAAATCAATTTTGCCTGCTTCGGAATCAATTTTATCCCGCCCGCCAATTGGCATGGCGGAGGTTGCCCTTACAAGCTTTTCAATATATTCCGGCGTAGTTCCGCAGCATCCGCCTAAAATGCCCGCGCCCGCTTCCACCAGCTTTATCATTTCTTCGGCAAAAATCTCCGCGCTCATATCATAAACCGTTTCGCCTTGACCGTTTAGGCTGGGCATCCCCGCGTTGGGCTTAGCGATTACCGGAATGGACACCGCCCCGGCAATAGCCTCTATCAGTCCGGCCATTTTATCCGGGCCCGTGGAGCAGTTGGCTCCCACAGCGCAGGCCCCCAGCTTTTCAAGGGTAACGGCAGCCGTCACGGCGTCCGTCCCGTAAAGGGTTCTCCCGTCGGATTCAAAAGTAAGGCTTGCCATCACCGGCAGGGCGCAGACCTCCTTTGCTGCAATCAGGGCCGCTCTGGTCTCCTGAAGGCTCATCATGGTTTCAACAACCAGCAAGTCCACTCCGGCTTCGTCCAGCAGGCTAATCTGTTCTTTATAAACGGTAATTAAATCCTCAAAATCCATATCTCCTATGGGAAAAAGCTGGCGGCCCGTCATGGTGATATCGCCCGCCACTAGGGCTTTTCCCTCCGCCGCTTCCCTTGAGAGCTTCACCAATTCGCGGTTAATTTCCGCTATTTTATCCTCAAGGCTGTATTCCCCAAGCTTAATCCGGTTGGCCGTAAAGGTGGGCGCATAAAGAATATTTGTCCCTGCCTGAACATACTCCCTCTGCAGCCCCTTAAACACTTCCGGGTGCTCCAAAATCCATTGCTCCGGGCAAACTCCCGCCGGCATCCCCCTTTTCATCAAGTTAGAGCCGGTGGCTCCGTCCAGATAAATCAACCTATTTTCCGTAAGCTTCTTAAATTCATTTGTTTTCACGTTTTTCCCATTTCCGCGCTGCCTTGCGCATGACAATGTTTGTGGGTATAGCGCAGACACAAGCTCCTATACTTTGTTTATCAGCGTCACTTTTTCAATGTTAGCATAAAATCAGAAAAACTACAATTTACAAATATATCATTTTATGGGGAGTAAATTTATCTTTTTTATAAAACCTTGCCAAATTTATGTATTGCCGGCATTTTTGTGATTTATTTTCTGCAGTCGGTGTAATTTGTTTCCCGCAGGCGGTTTGTAATTCGGTTTTCCGCAGTCGGTGTAATTTGTTTTCCCGCAAGCAGTTGTAATTTGTTTTCCCGCGGGCGGATAGTTGACTTTAAACGGCAACTGTGATACGTTGTAAACATGGCGGGCCCTTGCCGCGCCTTACTTCCGCGCATCGGCGGGCTACTATATTCATATGCTTACAAATGCGTTTGCAAACCATATGTTCATGTTCATAAAATTGTAAAGGCGCTTGCGGACCTATACGTTCATAAAATTGCAAAAGCATCTGTGAGCTTATATGCTTACAAAATTACAAAAGCTTCCGGAGGATTTGTTTTGAAAAATCTGATTGTGAAAAAATTACCGATTGTTAAAATAGCAACATTACTTGCGGCCCTTGCCGCCATCGTCACAGGCTGCGGGGAAAAAAACGCGGATATGGAAAATTATAAGGCCAACATGGCTCAGTTCTTTGATAATGTTCAGATATTTGATTCCTCCATCAACGCCATTGACCCCAACGATGAAAACGCGCCCGCCGCGCTGCTCCCTCTTCTCGATTCCATGAATACTTCCTTTGAGCAGATGGCCTCCCTTGAGGTTCCCGACGGATTTCCCGGCGTGGACGAGCTTGCGGACGAGGCCAGCAGATATATGTCCGAGGCGGTTTCCTATTACCATCAAGCTTACGACGGCGAAAGCTTTGACGCCGCCGCCGCAGAGGTAGCCTATCAAAATTATGAGTGTGCAAACGTAAGGCTTCAATACATCGTTTCTATCCTGCATGGCAATATCCCGGAAGAAATTTTCACTTACGAAGACGACGCGGAATCAGAGGACGATTCTTTTATGCAGGAAGAAGGAGAGGCGGAGAATTCTTCTTTCATGCAAGACGATGGCGAATCGGAGGGTGAACCGGAAACGGAAGAATAAATCACCTCTTCCACTTTGCACAAGAACATTCAAAAATCTTGCACAAGAATGTTCAAAAAAAATTGTCGGTAAAACTGAGAAAGCCCATGCCGCGGATAATTGCCGGCAAGGCTGACAGAGCCCGTGCAACGGATAAAGACCTTCATTCTGCTAAGTCAAACGATTTTTTTCGCCCCAATCGCACATGCCGTCTAAAATAGGAATCAATGATTTCCCGCGTTCCGTCAAACTGTATTCCACCTTGGGCGGAATCTGGGGGTATTCTTTTCTGTGTACCAGTTGGTCCGCCTCCAATTCTTTCAAGGTGGAGCTTAACGTTTTATAAGAAATTTCCCCGATATACTTTTTCATTTCATTAAAGCGGACAACTCCAAAATTCATCAACGTGTACAGAATTGTCATTTTGTATTTTCCATTAATGAGGGATAAGGTATAACTGAATCCCGTCGATTCAAGACATTCCTGCGATATGCAGCGTTCGTTCATTTTATGCTCTCCTTTAAGTAAGTATATGGCTTTTATGCAAGTATATGACCTTCGCGCAAGTATGTAACTTTTACGTAAGTATATAACCTTCACGTAAGTATATAACTTTTATGCAAGTGTATAACTTTCATGTAAGTATCGCACTTAAATGTGCGTACTTGTTTTTTATTTTATTCTCGCTAAAATTATAATATCAACAGCAGGAAAAGTCAATTCCGCTGACAAAAAAGAGGAGGAGCGAGAAATAACCCTTTCGTTCCAAAGAGTTTGTGTCCGCGCTGCAACCACAAACTCCACAAGCATTTATGCTTGTGCATTTATGCTTGTGCATTTATGCTTGTGCATTTATGCTCGTGCATTTATGCTTGTACAAAAACAGCGCAGAAAGGTGGAAAGTACATGAGTAAAAAAATCGTAGTAATCACAGGCAGTCCCCGCAAAAACGGCAACAGCTTTGCCATGACGGACGCTTTTATAAAGGCTGCCGAGGCAAAAGGACATACCGTTACCCGATTCGATGCCGCTATGAAAAATGTAGGCGGCTGCCATGCCTGCGAAACCTGTTACAAAACCGGCAAGGCCTGTTCCTTCGACGACGACTTTAACACGATTGCCCCGGCAATTTTGGAAGCGGACGCCGTTGTATTTACAATGCCCGTCTACTGGTATTCCATTCCGGCGCAGATTAAAGGAGTAATCGACCGGCTCTTTTCCTTTGTGGTTGGAAATAAAGACATATCGGGAAAAGAATGTGCTTTGATTACTTGCTGTGAAGAGGAGGATATGACTGTTATGGACGGCGTTCGTATTCCAATCGAACGCTCCGCCGCCCTGCTTAAATGGCATATGGCGGGCGAAGTGCTGGTTCCCGGCGTGTTAAATGTTGGCGATATTGAAAAAACGGATGGCTGCCAGCAGGCGGCCGCTCTGGCGGATAAGCTTTAAGTCAACATTTGTCACTATGGCGGACAAGCTTTAAGTCAACGCTTGTCACTTCGGCGGATAAACTTCAAAAGAAAAAGACAGATAGCGGATTATTGGCTATGCGTATGTTTATATATGCTATGCATATATTATACTCTGTATAGCCCTATGCCTCGCCTGCTATCTGTCTTTTTTAATTCATTTAAGGAACCGCTTTAATTGACCTGCAATAATCTCATATTTTACCTTATATACCGCTTTACAGCTTTGCATAATTTTTGCAATATTCATTTTTTGCAATATTTATTTCAAAAGCCTTATCTGCCCAATCAGCGGAACTTCCTTCTCCTCCTGATTAATCGCCGCGACCAATCCTAAAATCCAGCATACAATCATGAAAATGCCCCATAACCATCCGATGCACGGAATCACCGAAAGCATGGAAAAAAGTAAAATCACAAACGCCTGATTGATATGGAATTTTGCTCCCTCTTTATCTCCCGCCAAAAGAGCGATGATAAAGCCAATCCAAGATAAATACGCAACAATGCTTGTGGTCTTTGCATCCATCATAAATTTCCTCCTCATAAGTAAATATAATAAATAATTCTGCCCAATTTCGCCAGCCACTGAAGCAAAATCACCGCAATGGCTGCGTACATGTAATACTCTATATGAATTTCCTTCCTTTGCCAGCTTCCACTATAATGCTTCCGGTAAAAACACAGCAGCATAAAATGTAAGTATGCCAGAACACCGAACAACACGGTAGGATTTTGCAAAAAGCTTTTTAACAGCTCTCCCCGAAACAATAAGTAAAACGCTCTGGTTCCCCCGCATCCGGGACAGGGCAGGCCGCTCATTTTCCGTATGCTGCACTCCATAAGCTTCCCATATTTGTCGTATCCCCTATGGGAAAACCAAAGTCCGGCCATTCCAAAGGGCAGCCAAAAAAACTTCCCTATCTGATAAAAAATTTCGTCTGCGCGGCATCTTCCGGCTTCTTTTATCTTAATGAAATTCATCCATAAACTCATGCATAAACTCTTCATAAAGCGTTGTGCCGCTGGCAAGGGTTATAACAACGATAATCAGCCTGAAAACCAGCGCAACCCCGCCTGTTGCAATGCCCGCAATCGCCATGCCCTTGCCGTCGTACTTAAAGCAAAGGGTAATAACGCCCAGCACGATTGCCGCAATGGCAAGTATCGGGCTGAACAAATCAAGGCAGCAGCACAGCAGAGAAAGAATCCCGCAGACCAAGGAAGCAATGGCAAAACCGATATTGCCGCCGGTTGTCTTTTCCGCTTCCCCGGAATAATATTGAGCCTGCCCGTTGTCATAGTAGCCGTTTGTATTATAAGCATCTCCATAAGCGCCTGTATCATAAGTATTTTTATTGTAAGAACCCGCGCCATAGGTATTTTTGTCATAGCCGTTTGCACCAGTACCGTCGTGATAACCGCCGCCGTACTCATTTGCGCCATAACTATCCGCTTTCTCCGGTTCATAGTGAATTTGAATCTCTTCCTGATATGGAATCGACGCCGGTTTTTCCTCCTCGGCATCCGTTATTTTTTCATAAACGGGCGTCTCGTTCCCCGAAAATACCCCCTCCGTCTGGCGAAGCGCAGGCATCTCCAGCTTTGCGCCGCAATTACTGCAGAACTTGGCCCCTTCGGGATTTTCATTGCCGCACTGCGTACAATAAATTGTTTTTCTATCTTCGTTCATGTATTTTCCCTTTCCACTGTGTAGTTAATCTTATTTTAAAATAACAAGGGGCAAATGTCCACAAAAATTTATCTTTGCAGATTGTAATGCAGATTACAATGCAAAATCAAACCAACCACAAAATTTGAAACTCATAATCGCGTAAGAACAATTTTTTCCTGCTTGCTTGCAAAGCGCACGCCGCTTTAACAGCAATTTTTTTCTGTACGTCTTTGCACATAAGCAAA